>NZ_LZJE01000314.1:0-1334 GCF_001666865.1 Mycobacterium sp. E136 | reverse complement strand
GGTCAAGTCCAGGGGCGTGGTGTACGACGTCGTCGTGTGATTCTTCGTGGTGATCGGTTCAGGCGGTCAGTGCCGCGGGGGTGTCCTCCTGATCTGTCGCGGTGTCGTTGACGGCGCGTGATTTGCTCAGCACGTCGAGGCCGAGGTAGCGCCGGGACTCGGCCCATTCGTCGTGTTGTTCGGCCAGCACGGCACCGACGAGGCGAATCAGGGCGTTGCGGTCGGGGAAGATGCCGACGACGTCGGTGCGTCGGCGGATCTCCTTGTTGAGGCGTTCCTGGGGGTTGTTAGACCAAATCTGGCGCCAGATCTGTTTGGGAAAGGCAGTGAATGCCAGCAGATCCGGTCGTGCCGATTCGAGGTGCTCGACGGTCTTGGGGAGCTTGTCGGCGAGCGCGTCGATGATCCGATCATATTGGGCAGCAACGGATTCAGCGTCAGGTTGGTCGAACACTGAGTGCAGCAGGGTCTTGACCCACGGCCACGACGCTTTCGGGGTGACGGCCATCAGGTTGGTCGTGTAGTGCGTCCTGCAGCGCTGCCACGATGCGCCGGGAAGAG
Source organism: Mycobacterium sp. E136 (assembly GCF_001666865.1). Taxonomy (NCBI): domain Bacteria; kingdom Bacillati; phylum Actinomycetota; class Actinomycetes; order Mycobacteriales; family Mycobacteriaceae; genus Mycobacterium; species Mycobacterium sp. E136. The sequence continues at coordinate 773 of NZ_LZJE01000314.1, read as the reverse complement.
TGGCACCGATCGCGGCCACCAGCCCGGCGTGAGCGTCGGAGGTCACCAACTTCACCCCCGACAGGCCGCGGGCGGTCAGCGACCGCAGGAACGTCAGCCAGCCCGCTCCGTCCTCGGCGGTGGTGACGTCGATGCCGAGGATCTCGCGATACCCGTCGGTGTTTACGCCCGTGGCGATCAGGGCGTGCACGTTGACCACCCGCCCGCCCTCGCGGACCTTGAGCACCAGGGCGTCGGCGGCCATGAAGGTGTACGGGCCGGCGTCCAGTGGCCGGGTCCGGAAGGCTTCGACGGCAGTGTCGAGTTCTTTGGCCATCACCGACACCTGCGACTTCGACAGCGACGTGATCCCGAGGGTCTCGACGAGTTTGTCCATCCGCCGGGTGGACACCCCCAGCAGGTAGCAGGTGGCCACCACGGTCGTCAGGGCGCGCTCGGCGCGTTTGCGGCGTTCCAGCAGCCAGTCCGGGAAGTAGGAGCCGTGGCGCAGCTTGGGGATCGCGAGATCCAACGACCCTGCGCGGGTGTCGAATTGGCGGTGCCGGTAGCCGTTGCGGGAGTTGGTGCGCTCCGTGCTGCGCTCGCCGTACCCCGCACCGCACAGGGCGTCGGCTTCGGCGCCCATCAGGCTGTGGATGAACGTGGCGAGCAGCTCGCGCAGCACATCGGGATGGGCGGCGGTGAGTCGTTCGGCGAGCACGGCGGGCAGGTCGATATTGTGGGCAGTGGTCATCGCGTCGATTCCTTTGCTCGAGTGACTTTGACGGGTCTCT
>NZ_LZJE01000313.1:0-32876 GCF_001666865.1 Mycobacterium sp. E136 | reverse complement strand
TAGTCCGAAAAAATTCGACCATAACCAAAGACACCAAAAACTGGCATCAAAAAACATCCACCCCTAAACGGGAAAAAAGAGGCAGACAAAAAACAACAAACAAAAACCACCAAACACACTATTGAGTTCTCAAACAACACACCCGCTTTTGGGGCAACCCTGCCAGTCTATACCGATCTCGACAGAGACGTCAAACCCCGTCCTCCAGTCCGATTGGCCTGGGGCCGTGGGCTTCTCACAAGAGGATACGCCAGACCCGCGGAATCCCCAAAAGGGGGGTTACGTACGACGGGCAGCCCCGCGGCGGGACCCCGAATCCAGTCGGAATCAGGCCACTCGCTCGATTTCCGCGCCCAGGCTCTTGAGGTTCTCGACGAACAACGGATAGCCCCGGTCGATGTGGAAGACGTCGTGGACCTCGGTGTCGCCATCGGCGACCAGACCGGCCAGCACCAGCCCGGCGCCGGCTCGAATGTCTGAGGACCAGACCGGCGCACTGGAGAGCTGCGGGATCCCCCGAATCACCGCGTGGTGGCCGTCGGTCCTGGCATCGGCGCCGAGGCGGACCATCTCCTCCACGAACCGGAAGCGCGCCTCGAACACGTTCTCGGTGATCATCGACGTGCCGTCGGCGATCGACGCCAGCGCGATCGCCATCGGCTGCAGGTCGGTCGGAAAACCAGGAAACGGCAGCGTCGCGACGTTGACCGCCTTCGGGCGCTCGTACTGGACGACGCGGAACCCGTCGTCGGACTGCGTGACGGTGGCCCCGGCGTCGTGCAGCTTGTGCAGCACCAGCTGCAGGTGCTGCGGGTCCACGCCCGTCACCGAGATGTCGCCGTGTGTCATCGCCGCGGCGATCCCCCACGTCGCAGCCACGATGCGGTCGCCGATCACCCGGTGCTCGGTCGGGTAGAGCCGGTCGACGCCGGTGATCGTCATCGTCGAGGTGCCCGCGCCGGAGATCTGCGCGCCCATCTGGTTGAGCATCGCGCAGAGATCGACCACGTCGGGTTCGCGCGCGGCGTTGTGGATGGTGGTGACGCCCTCGGCGACGACGGCCGCCATCAGGATGTTCTCCGTCGCGCCGACGGACGGGAACTCCAGCTGGATCTCCGCGCCGCGGAGGTGATCCGCCTCGGCCACCACGCAACCGTGCTCGATGTTGCACCGCGCCCCCAGCTGCCGCAGGCCGGCCTGGTGCATGTCCAGCGGCCGCGACCCGATCGCGTCGCCACCCGGCAACGCAACCTTAGCCCGCTTGCAGCGCCCCACGAGCGGTCCCAACACACACACCGACGCGCGGAACTGGCGGACCGCGGCAAAGTCGGCGTCGTACTTGGGTTCGTCGGGCGAAGTGATTCGCACGACGTCGCCGTTCAGTTCGACGGTGGCACCCAGACCGCGAAGCACCTCTGCCATCAGGGGTACGTCGAGGATGTCCGGACAATTGGTGATCGTGCTGGTGCCCTCGGCCAGCAACGTCGCAGCCATCAGCTTCAGAACGCTGTTCTTGGCCCCCCCGACGGCAACTTCGCCAGATAACCGGTTTCCGCCGGTCACCACGAATCGCTCGCTCACGCGGGTTAGTTTAAACAGCGTCGCGAGCCGTGTCAGTTTCCTTGGCTACTGGTTCCGGTACGGTTTGACCATGGCGGTCCATCTCACCCGGATATACACGCGAACGGGCGATGACGGCACCACGGGGCTCAGCGATTTCAGCAGGGTGTCCAAGAACGACGCCCGCCTTGTGGCATACGCCGACTGCGACGAAATCAACGCCGCCATCGGCGTCGCCATCGCCCTGGGAAACCCCGGCGAGCAAATGTCGAAGGTGCTCAAGCAGATTCAGAACGACCTCTTCGACGCCGGCGCTGACCTGTCGACTCCGGTGGTCGAGAACCCCGAACACCCGCCGCTGCGGATCGCCCAAAGCTACATCGACCGACTCGAATCCTGGTGCGACGAGTTCAACGAGGCGCTGCCGGCCCTGAATTCGTTTGTGCTGCCGGGCGGTACTCCCCTCTCGGCGCTCCTGCACGTGGCCCGCACGGTCGCGCGCCGCGCCGAGAGGTCCGCATGGGCCGCGGTGGACGCGCACGGTGACGCGATCAGCGTGCTCCCCGCGAAATACCTGAACAGGCTGTCGGATCTGCTGTTCATCCTGTCGCGTGTGGCCAACCCCGGCGGTGATGTGCTGTGGCAACCCGGCGGTCCGGCAACGGATTAGAAGCTTCGGCGTCGCGCCCGAGGTGACGGGCGTGACTCCAACCAGGACAGAAACGCTGTCAGGGCACCACGATCCAACGCGATCTCATAGCCGCGGCGCCGTTCTGGGCTGGTGTCGCGCAGTTCGAGCACGACGATCTCGTCCGTCATGATGTCGAATTCGTCGCCGCGCGGTCCCCGCCGCGACACGATCTCCAGGCCGCGTCGGCTCAGCCGGCGATCCGGCCACCAGCGCAGGCTCGACAACCGGTAGAACCCGGCTTCGCCGCCGCGGTAACGCATTACACCGTGGCGCCAGCCGTGCCCGCCGACGGCAGGCACATCGCGCAGGATCGCCGCGGTACCGCCTACCTGTCGCAGCTTCCACAGCCGGTAGGACAGCGCGACGACGACGAAAAGCAGCACGCAGATCAGCGCGACCATGAGGAACATGAGCGCGCTCATCTGTCTATCCCGTCGCTCCGCTCGCCCAGGTGCCGACCGCTAGTCGATCTGGCCCAGGGCGCGAAGCCTCGCTCGACCCTTTGCGGCTACGGCGGGATCGTCGGACTCGGAGTCCTGGCGCGCACGGTCGGCGTTGATCTCCGACTCGAGTTCGGCGGACTCCGCAAGGATGATCACGCTTTCGTCGGTGACCGACATGAATCCGCCGTCGACCGCGATGCGCAGGTCCTCCTCGCCCTCTCGCTCGACGCGCACCATGGCGTCGTCGACGAGCTGAGCGACGAGGGGGATGTGGCGGGGCAGGATGCCGATCTCACCCGCAGTGGTGCGGGTGAAGACGAACGTCGCCTTACCCGACCAGACCTCCCGCTCGACGGCGACAATGTCGACGTCTAATTCCGCCATCGCTATTCGTCCTTGCCGGCGTCGCCGTTCGAATCCGTCTGTGCCGGAGCACCGTCACCACTGCCGGCATCCATCTTGGCGCCGAGACTCTCGGCCTTCTTCTCCAGATCCTCGAGACCGCCGATGAGGAAGAACGCCTGCTCCGGAAGATGGTCGAAATCGCCCTTGGTCAGCTTGTCGAACGCCTCGATGGTCTCCTTCAGCGGAACCGTCGAACCCGGCTGACCGGTGAACTGCTCGGCCGCCATCATGTTCTGCGACAGGAAGCGCTCGATGCGACGGGCACGCTGCACCAGCTGCTTGTCCTCCTCGGCCAGTTCGTCGATACCGAGGATCGCGATGATGTCCTGAAGGTCCTTGTAGCGCTGCAGGATTCGGATGACCTCTTGCGCGACGCGGTAGTGCTCGTCACCGACCACGCTCGGGTCGAGGATCGTCGAGCTGGAGGCCAGCGGGTCCACCGCCGGGAAGATGCCCTTCGAGAACACCGACCGGCTCAGCTCGGTCGTGGCGTCGAGGTGCGCGAACGTCGTCGCGGGCGCCGGGTCGGTGTAGTCGTCGGCGGGCACGTAGACGGCCTGCATCGAGGTGATCGAGTGACCACGGGTCGAGGTGATGCGCTCCTGCAGCTCACCCATCTCGTCGGCCAGGGTCGGCTGGTAACCCACCGCGGAAGGCATGCGGCCCAGCAGCGTCGAGACCTCCGAACCCGCCTGGGTGAACCGGAAGATGTTGTCGATGAACAACAGCACGTCCTGGCCCTGCTCGTCGCGGAAGAACTCGGCCATCGTCAACGCGGACAACGCGACTCGCATACGCGTGCCCGGCGGCTCGTCCATCTGACCGAACACCAGCGCGGTGTCCTTGAGCACGTCGGCGTCCGCGAGCTCGACCCACAGGTCGTTGCCCTCACGGGTGCGCTCACCCACACCGGCGAACACCGAGGTGCCGCCGAAGTTGCGGGCGATGCGGTTGATCATCTCCTGGATCAACACGGTCTTGCCCACGCCGGCGCCGCCGAACAGGGCGATCTTGCCGCCGCGGACGTACGGGGTCAGCAGGTCGACGACCTTGAGGCCGGTCTCGAGCATCTCGGTCTTGGGCTCGAGCTGGTCGAAGGCCGGCGGCTTGCGGTGAATCGACCAGCGATCGAAATCCTTGCCGTAGCCGGGCTCGTCCAGGCAGTCACCGAGCGCGTTGAACACGTGGCCCTTGACGCCGTCGCCGACCGGCACCGAGATCGAGTTGCCGGTGTCGCTCACCTCGACGCCACGCACCAGGCCGTCGGTCGGCTGCATGGAGATGCAGCGCACGAGGTTGTCGCCGAGGTGCTGGGCGACCTCGAGGGTCAGCGTCTTCGCCAGGTCCTTGTAATTGATCTCGGCGTGCAGCGCGTTGAACAGTTCGGGCACGGAACCGCGCGGGAACTCGACGTCGACGACCGGGCCGGTGACACGTACGACGCGACCGGCGGTGTCGGTGCTGGTCGCTTTTTCAGCAGTAGCAGTCATTTGTCTTCTTCGCTTTCTGGGGCTACTTCTTGGCGGCGTCCGCAAGCGCGTTCGCGCCACCGACGATTTCGCTGATTTCCTGGGTGATCTGAGATTGCCGTTCGCGGTTGGCCATCAGGGTCAGATCCTTGATGAGGTCGTCGGCGTTGTCGGTCGCCGACTTCATGGCGCGTCGGCGAGAAGCCGACTCCGACGCCGCCGCCTCGAGCAGCGCGGCGAAGATGCGGGTGGAGATGTACCGGGGCAACAGAGCGCCGAAAAGCGTCTCGGCATCCGGCTCGAAGGAGAAGAGCGTATGCGGACCGGTGTCCTCTTCGCTGTACTCCACCACCATCGGGGCGATACGACGTGCGATCGCCGACTGCGACAGCATCGACTTGAATTCGGTGAAGACGATGTGCAGTTCGTCGACGCCGAGGACGTTGTCCGCGCCGGGATCGTCACCTTCGTCATCCATGCCCGCGGTGAACGCGTCGACCAACGTCGTCGCGATCTCCTGGGCGTTTTCGTAATCGGGCCGCTCGGAGAAACCGGTCCACGACTCCTGGATGTCCCAGTTACGGAAGCTGTAGTACCCGAGGGCCTTCCGGCCCACCACGTACAACACCGGCTCCTTGCCCTCCGAGCGCAGCAGCGAGAACAGCTCCTCGGACCTGCGGAAGATGTTCGCGTTGTATGCGCCGGCAAGGCCGCGGTCCGATGACACCACCAACACGCCGGCGCGCCGAGGGTTCTCACGCGCGACGAGCAGTGGATGATCCAGCGCGCTCGCGCTCGCCAGTTCGGTGAGCATGTTCGTGATCTCGCGGTCGTAGGGCCGAGCCGCCTCGACTCGGGCCTGCGCCTTGGCGATTCGCGACGTCGCGATCAGCTCCTGGGCTTTGGTGATCTTTTTGATCGAGCCCGCGGAGCGGATGCGGCCGCGCAATTCGCGCAGTGTGGCAGCCATCTGTGTTCAGGCCTTACTTCTTCTTCGGTGCGGGCTTGCGGACCTTCACCGATTCCTTTTCGACGTCTTCCTCGTCCATCGCCTCGACATGCTCGTCGGGCACGACCGAGCTGCCGTCGGTGGTGGCGAAGCCCTTCTTGAAGTCGTTGACGACCTTCTCGAGCTTCTCCTCGAGCTCCTCGGAGAGCTTCTTGCTCTCGCGGATCTCCTTGAGGATGCCCTCCTGCGACCCCTTCACGTGGTCGAGGAACTCGCGCTCGAACTTCTGAACGTCTTCGACGGGAACGGAATCCAGGTGACCCCTGGTGCCGAGGAAGATCGCGACGACCTGTTCCTCGACGGGCATCGGGCTGCTCTGCGGTTGCTTGAGCAGCTCGACGAGCCGTGCGCCGCGGTCCAGCTGCGCCTTCGACGTCTCATCCAGGTCAGAGGCGAACGCCGCGAACGACTCGAGCTCGCGGTACTGCGACAGGTCCAGACGCAGCGACCCGGCCACCTCTTTCATCGCCTTGATCTGCGCGGCGCCACCGACACGCGACACCGAGACACCGACGTTGATCGCCGGCCGGACACCCTGGTTGAAGAGGTCGGTCTCCAGGAAACACTGGCCGTCGGTGATCGAGATGACGTTGGTCGGGATGTACGCCGAAATGTCGTTGGCCTTGGTCTCGATGACCGGCAGACCGGTCAACGAGCCGCCCCCGAGCTCGTCGGAGAGCTTCGCGCAACGCTCCAGCAGGCGGGAGTGCAGGTAGAACACGTCACCCGGGTATGCCTCGCGGCCCGGCGGGCGACGCAGCAGCAGCGAGATCGCGCGGTACGCCTCGGCCTGCTTGGTGAGGTCGTCGAAGACGATCAGCACGTGCTTGCCGTCGTACATCCAGTGCTGGGCGATCGACGAGCCGGTGTACGGCGCAAGCCATTTGAAGCCGGCCGAGTCCGAGGCCGGCGCGGCGACGATGGTCGTGTAGTCCATCGCGCCACCGTCTTCGAGGGTCTGGCGCACGCTGGCGATCGTGGTGCCCTTCTGGCCGATCGCCACGTACACGCAGCGGACCTGCTGGTCGGGATCGCCGGTCTCCCAATTCTGTCGCTGGTTGAGGATCGTGTCCACGCACACCGCGGTCTTACCGGTCTTGCGGTCGCCGATGATCAGCTGCCGCTGTCCGCGTCCGATCGGGGTCTGGGAGTCGATGGCCTTGATACCGGTCTGCAGCGGCTCGCTCACGCCCTGGCGCTGCACCACCGACGGCGCCTGGAGCTCGAGCGCCCGACGCTCGGTCGTCTCGATCTCGCCGCGGCCGTCGATCGGCTGGCCCAGCGGGTTGACCACGCGGCCGAGGAAGGCGTCGCCCACGGGCACGGAGAGAACCTCGCCGGTGCGCTTGACCTGCTGACCCTCTTCGATCTTCTCGAAGTCACCGAGGATGACGGCGCCGATGCTGTGCTCATCGAGGTTCAGCGCAACGCCCAGCACGCCGCCGGGGAACTCCAGCAGCTCCTGGGTCATGACCGACGGGAGACCCTCGACGTGAGCGATACCGTCGCCCGCGTCGACAACGGTGCCGATCTCTTCGCGCTCGGTTTCCGCCTCGAAGCCGGCGACATACTCCTCGATCGCGCCCTGGATCTCATCCGCCGAGATCGTCAACTCTGCCATGGTCTTCTCCTCTTCGCGCGAGCGCTCATCGGCGGCTTTCTCGCTTTCCTACTTCGTGTATGGGTCTTGGTGTGGTCGGGTCAGTCGGGTAAGCGGGTCTCGGCCGCCGCCAGCTTCGACGCCAGCGAGCCGTCGATCACCTCATCGCCGACGGCGATCGTCAAGCCGCCGAGCAGTTCGGGGTTCACGTCGAGCTGAATCGACACCGGGCGGTCGTAGATACGGGTGAGCAGTTCGGTGAGCCGCTCGTTCTGGGCGTCGCTGAGCTCCGCGGCCGCGCGAACCTGCGCCACGACTTCGCCGCGGCGCGAGACGGCCAGATTCGCGAGTTCGCGAACGGCCTCGTCCGCGCGCTCACCGTGCAGCAGATCGAGCGTCTGGCGCAGCAAGTCCGCGGTGTTCTTGTTCGCTCGGCGTCCAAGAACGTTGTTCAGCAAGCTGATCCGGCCCTCCAGCGGGGCGGTGTACTCGCCGAGCAGCGAGATCAGACGCGGCTCGGAATCGAGGATGCGGCTGAACCTGAACAGCTGGTCTTCGACGTCCTCGATCTGACCTTCACCCTCGGCCCGCACCAGAAGGGCCAGCCTGGCGACGTGCTGAATGCTGTGGATCAGATCCGACGTGCTCGACCAACGCTGCGACGCAGCGCTTTTGAGGATGTCGAGGGCGGGATCCGACACCTGGCCCGAGAGCAGACGCTCGACGAGCCGGACCTTGGGTTCATCGGCGCTCGACGGATCGGACAGGTGCCGCGAGAGCACGGCCTCGCCACGCAGCAGCTTCGCCGTGGAGGCCAGGTCGTCCGCCAGCCGCGTCAGCCCGTCCGCGTCGAGACCGGAAACAGCGGCGTCGAAACGCTCGACCACCTGCCCCAGCGAGTCACGGCTTGCCGCACGCAGTTTCGCTGTGGCGCTGTCCGAGAAGGTCGTCGTCGACGGGGCCATCTCGTCGAGCTCCGCGAGGAACCGGTCGACGGTCGCGGACTGCTCGGAGCTGTCGGACACGAAGTTGCGCACGATGTCGCCCGCCCGCTGTACCGACTCGGCGCCGAGGCTCTGCCTCAGCTCACGGACCAGCTGCTGGCGCAGCAGCTGAACCTGTTGCGCGCCTTGGGTCTTGATCCGCTCCAACTCCTGGTCGGCCTGCACGCGAAGCTGCTCGGCGATCTTCTCGGCGTCCCGTCGAGCCTCCTCGATCACCTCTGCGGCCTCGGATTTGGCCTGTTCCAGAGCCTTCGCATGCTCGGTGTCGGCGTCGGCCACCTTCTTCTCGGCCTCGGCGTGCTCCTCGAGCTGCCTGCGAACGGTCTCCTTCTGGGCGACCATCATCCGTCGCACCAGAGGCACGACGTACCGCACCAAGATGAAGACGATGAGCGCGAAACCGATGAGCTGTCCGATGAATGTCGACATGCGCGTCAGCTCCCCTGGCCCGTCGATACCGGAACGGTCCGAGTCGTGACATCGACGCCGAGAACACGGCTCGCCAGATTCGCCGCCAAGGTCTCGACCGACGCCTGGAGGTCGGAGGTCAAGTCCCTGGACTGTCGCGTCAGCTCCTCGTTGGCCTGCTGGAGCAGAGTCGACACCTCGGTGTGGGCGCGGGTCCGCGCCTCCTCGACGATCTGACGTCCCTCGGCGCGGGCTTCCTCACGGACATTCGTCGCCTCGCGGCGAGCGTTCGCCATCACCTCGCGGTAGTCGGCTTCGGCGGCAGCCCGCAGCTGGGCTGCCCGCCTGTTGTCCTCAGTCGTCTTGTGCACCATCGCTTCGCGCTCGTGCAGCACCTTGGAAATCGGTGGCACGACCCACTTCGCGATCACGCCGAGCACGATCAGGAAGATGAGCAGCACGAAGAAGAAAGTGCCGTTGGGGATGAGGAAGTTGCTCTGTCCGCCTTCCTCTGCCGCCAACAGAACGACGTTCGAGTCAGCCATGGCCGGGATTAACCGCCGACCGGGGTGGCGAAGACGAACAGCGCCATGAACGCCAGGTTGATGAAGTACGCCGCCTCGACCAGACCCACTGTGATGAAGAACGGAGTGAACAGTCGGCCCTGCGCCTCGGGCTGCCGAGCGATGCCGGCGATCAACGCGTTACCCGCGATGCCGTCACCGATACCGGCACCGATTGCGCCGCCGGCCATGATCAGTCCACCGCCGATGAGCGCGCCGGCAGCGATAGTGGGATCCATTCCTTATCCTCCTTGATAACTGGTAGCTGTCCTACCAGGTTGTGGGTCCTGCTTGTTCGGTTCGGCTAGTGGTGGTCTTCTTCGAGTTCCATCGACTGGCTGAAGTACAAGATCGTCAACAGCGCGAAGATGAAGGCCTGGATCGCGCCGACGAACAAGTCGAAGCTCTTCCAGATCGCGTTCGGCAACCACATGATGTACGGCGGGAACAGCGCGATCAGCGCGACCAGGATGCCGCCGGCGAAGATGTTGCCGAAGAGTCGCAGCGACAACGAGACCGGCTTGGCGATCTCCTCGACGAGGTTGATCGGGGCCAGGATCGTGACGTGGCCCTTGAGCACTCGCCACGGGTGGCCGAGCGGACCGCGGCGCCAGAAGCCGGCGGCGTGGTAGGCGATGAACACGAACAACGCCAGCGCCAACACGAAGTTGATGTCGGATGCCGGGGGCTTCAGTAGCTCGTGAATCGCGCCGCTGGAGTCGGTGTACTGCACCGGCAGCACCGACAGCCAGTTGGCGATCAGGATGAAGACGAACAACGTCACGGCGAGCGGCAGGACGAACGGGGCGATCTTCATTCCTATCGCGGCCTCGACCTGGTTGCGCGTCTGCACCGTGATGGCTTCCCAGAACAGCTGCACGCCAGAGGGAACGCCGCTCGAGGTGACCTTGGCCCGCAGGTAGAAGGCGAGGCCGAGCACGATCACCGCGGCGATGGCCGTGGCGAGCACAGTGTCGGTGTTCACCGTCAGCCCGAACCAGTGCGCCTCCGTGTGGTGGCCGACCTGGATTCCGGATTCGGCGGCCAGGATCGTGGTCTGAGCCGATTGGCCGGCGACATCAAATCCCGTCATTGCTGCGGAGCCTCTCCTTCGAGTCCGTCACCGGCACCTGCCTTGAGCTTCTTCATCACCGGCAGCGCCGTGGAAATAACAAGCAATACCTGGAACAGCGCCATGCCAAACACCACGCCCAGACCCTGGGGCCGGAAGATGAATGCGATGGTCAACCCGATGACGGTCATGATCAGCAGCCGGGTCGCGGAGTTGAGCGCCATCTTGCGCTTGAGCGGATGTTCTTCGGCCGTAATGGAATCCACCGAGCGCTGCACCAGAACGGCGTTGAGCAAACCGAGGCCGAGCCCGACACCGAAGAACACCCCTACCATCGGATGATCGAGCAGCGCGGCAACGGCGGTCACGATGCCGGCGAAGACCAGGCAGATCACGAACAGGCGCAACGGCCGGAAGGCAACCGAGGGGAACACCAACGGCGCGTCCTGCGCTGGCGTCGTCACAACTTCACCTCAATCCGCGGTCACGGTGGCTGCCCCGATGATTTGCGTGCGTGGCGCCCTGAGCGTATCGGAGGGCGGTTGGCTCGCAGAAATCACCCACGGGGCAGCTCCCTTTGTCGGTCGTGGTTCCGTGCCGATCGGTAATGAACCGATGGCCCGGGGGCCGGCAACCCGCGAGGTTATTTCGGGTTCTGAATGCACCCTAACACATGGTGGGAGGCACAAAAGGGGGTCTACTACTTTTCGTCGTACATCGGCTGAAATTGGCCGTTTCGACGGCGCAGAAGAGGAATCAAGGTCACCACGACGGCGACCAGAATCGCGGCCAACATGACCGCTCCGCTGTAGCGCGGATCGAAGAAGATCGTGCTGGCCGCGCCGAAGCAGACGATGCTGACCCACAGATAGATCACCAGGACCACCCGCCGGTGCGAATGACCGATCTGCAGCAACCGGTGATGCAGGTGCATCTTGTCCGGCGTCGTGAAGTGCACGCCCGCCCTGGTGCGCCGGATGATCGCCAGCAGTGTGTCGAGCGCCGGCACGAACATCACCGCGACGACGAGCAGGAACGGCGACAGCAGTGCGAACACGTCGCGCACCCCGTACGCCGTCTGCGAGATGGGCCCGGCGGCCGTGGTCGAGGCCGCCGCGAGCATCAGGCCGATCAGCATCGAACCGGAGTCGCCCATGAAGATCTTGGCCGGGTGGAAGTTGTGCGGCAGAAAGCCGAGGCAGACCCCGGCCAGCACCACCGAGATCACCGCGGGCGGGTAGAACAGCACGTCGCCGCCGTGGTCGCGCAGCAGCCCGACCGAGAAGATGCAGATCGCCGACGCGGTGATCAGCCCGAGCCCGGCGGCGAGGCCGTCGAGGCCGTCGATGAAGTTCATCGCGTTGACAATCGACACCGTCAGCGCCAGCGTCAGCAGGATCGACGACACCTGATCGAGGACGATCGTGCCGACGCCGCCGATCGGGATGTAGAGCACGCTCCACGCGACGCCCATGGTGACGAGCACGCTCGCCGCGGTGATCTGGCCCGCGAATTTCGTCAGCGAGTCCAAACCCCAACGGTCGTCGATCAAGCCGACAACCATGATCAGGCCGCCGGCGACGACGACCGCGGGCATGCCGCTCGAATAGACAAAACCTCGCGTCAACGCCGGTAGCTGGGACGCGAGCAGCACAGCGAACGCGACGCCGATGTACATCGCGAGCCCGCCCATCCGCGGAATCGGTTGCGCGTGCACGTCGCGGTCGCGCGGAATCGCGACAGCACCAAGGCGACGCGCGAGGACCCGGACCCACCCGGTGGCGAAATACGTGATGATCGCCGCCGTCAGGCCGACCAGCGCGAGCTCCCGGATCGGTACACCCGCACCGCGATCGTTGAGTGCCAGCAGCGTGTCGGTGGCGTAGACCACCGGTGAACCGTACTGCACGAAAGTCAATCTCAGCCCGTCAAAGTCGTCGGGTCCACACCGAGTACCCCGGCGATCGCCTCCACGCTGACCGGCCCTTGACGCAATACGCGCGGATCCGCGCCGGTGAGGTCGACGATCGTCGACGCCGCCTGTTGCTCGGAGGGCCCGGCTTCCAGATACACCTCGACCCGTTCGCCGAGTTGTTCGCGCGCCGCTTCGGCGGTGACCGCCGGCGGACGCCCGGAAACGTTGGCACTGGAGACCGCCATCGGGCCGACCGCTCGCAGCAGTTCGATCGCCACCGGGTGTAACGGCATGCGCAGCATCACGGTTCCGTGCGCGTCGCCGAGGTCCCAGTGCAGCGACGGCGCTTGGCGTACGACGAGGCTCAGTGCGCCCGGCCAGAAGGCGCGGATGAGTTCGCGGGCACTGCTCGGCACGTTGAACACCAGGCCTTCGATCGTGTGCCACGAACCGACGAGGACGGGCACGGGCATGTCGCGGCCGCGCCCCTTGGCGGCGAGCAGGGCGGCGACTGCTTCGCTGTCGAACGCGTCCGCACCGATGCCGTAGACGGTGTCGGTCGGCAGGACGACGAGGCGCCCGCCCTTGAGCGCGCTGATCGCTGACGCGATGCCCGTCTCACGCTGCTCGGCGTCGGAGCAGTCGAACACCTGACTCATGCCGCGGGTCCTCCTTCGGGGGTCCTCCGTGCGGTCACGAACCGCGGCCGCTCGACGAGATCGCACCGCGCGACGATGTCGTCGAAATGCCTTGACCGGCGGAAACATTCGGCGGTGCGGTCCGAGGTCGTGTCGTCGTGCTCGATGGCGAGCAGCCCTCCCGCGCGCAGCCATCGCGCCGAGAGACCGACGATCGCCTCGATCACGCGCATGCCGTCCGGTCCTCCGAACAACGCGTGGGCCGGATCATGTTCGGCCACTTCAGGTTCCAGCTGCGCCCCGTCGGGAATGTAGGGCGGGTTCGCGACGACGAGGTCAACCACCCCGTCGAGTTCGGGCAGCAGTCCGGGCTGGGTCACATCGGCGTCGACGATCTCGACGGCCGCGTTGGCGAGATTGCGGCGTGTGTAGTCGAGCGCGGCCCCGGAGTCCTCGACGGCGACGATGCGTGCGTCGGGCCAGTTCGTCGACAGTGCCAGCGCCAGCGCACCGCTGCCGGTGCACAGGTCGACGATCACGGGAGCGTCGGGCAGTTTCTGCGCGACCGCCCATTCCAGCAGGGCCTCGGTCTCGGGCCGTGGGATGAACACGCCGGGACCGACAGCCACCTCGACCGGGCCGAACGGTGCGGTGCCGACGAGGTGCTGCAGCGGGATGCGGCGGGCGCGCCGGGCGATGAGCTCGCCGTAGCGATCAGCGAAGTCGGGCCCGGCCTCGACGAGGCGAAGGCGGCCGCGATCGATACCCAGCGCGTACGCGGCCAGCAGTTCGGCGTCGACGCGCGGCGCCGCGACACCCGCCTCGGCCAGCACCGCCGCCGCGGCGTCGATGAGCCGGCTCAACGGCGTGGATGCCGGCGCCGGGCTTGGCCGGGTCATGTGGCCTGCAGTCTCGCCTGTTTGTCGGCGGCGGCCAACGCATCGAACAGATCGTCGAGGTCACCGTCGAGCACCTGGTCGAGGTTGTGCGCCTTGAAGTTGATCCGGTGGTCGGCGATCCGGTTCTCCGGGAAGTTGTAGGTGCGGATCCGCTCGCTGCGGTCGACGGTGCGGATCTGGCTGGCGCGGTCGGCCGAGGCGTCGGCCTGCGCCTGCTCCTCGGCGAGCGCCTGCAGCCGCGCCGCGAGCACCTGCATCGCGCGGGCCTTGTTCTGCAGCTGAGAGCGTTCGTTCTGACAGGTCACGACGATGCCCGTGGGCAGGTGGGTGATGCGCACCGCGGAGTCCGTGGTGTTGACGCCCTGACCGCCCTTGCCCGAGGACCGGTAGACGTCGATGCGCAGATCCGACTCGTCGATCTGCACCTCTTCGACCTCTTCGGGCTCCGGGTAGACGAGGACGCCGGCCGCCGACGTGTGCACCCGGCCCTGCGACTCGGTGACCGGAACGCGTTGCACCCGGTGCACACCGCCCTCGAACTTCAGCCGTGACCACACCCCGTCGGCGGAGTCACCCTTGCTGCGGATCGACAGCGTCGCGTCCTTGTAGCCGCCAAGGTCGGAGAAGGTCTCGTCGAGCACGGTGACGGTCCAGCCGTGGCGTTCGGCGTACCGGATGTACATCCTGGCCAGATCCGCGGCGAACAGCGCCGATTCCTCGCCGCCCTCCCCCGACTTGACCTCGAGGACGATGTCGTCGGCGTCGTGCGGGTCGCGGGGCGCCAGCAGGTCGGTCAGCTGGGTGTCGAGTTGTTCGACGGTAGCCGCGAGCTCGTCGACCTCGGCCGCGAACGACGGGTCGTCGGCCGCCAGCTCGCGCGCTGTCTCCAGGTCGCCGCGGGCAGCCTCGAGCTTGCGATACGTCGAGACGATCGGCGAGACCTGCGCGAAGCGCCTGCCCACCTTGCGGGCCCGGCCGGCGTCGGCGTGCAGCTCCGGGTCGCTGAGTTGGCGTTCGAGGTCGGCATGCTCGGCCAGCAGCGCGTCGATCGCGCCCGGCTGGGCCGGGGATTCAGCGCGAGCCATGTCGACCTCCTCTTCGTGACCCCTCGTGAACGCAAACCGGCGCCCGGCCTGGCCGCTGATGCGGCAGATCGGGCGCCGGAAGGGAAGCTACTTGTCCGCTGAGCCTTTGTCGGCGGCCTTGTCCTGTCCCGTCGCTGCGCTCGCCCCGGCGCGCTTGCCGTAGCGCTTCTCGAAGCGGGCCACGCGGCCGCCGCTGTCGAGGATCTTCTGCTTGCCGGTGTAGAAGGGATGGCACTGCGAGCAGACCTCGACGTGGATCTGTCCGCTCTGCTTCGTGCTCCGCGTGGTGAACGTGTTGCCGCAGCCGCAGTGCACGGTGGTCTCTACGTAATCAGGGTGAATACCCGTTTTCATGGTTTCCTCTTCGATCGTGGCCCCGGGTCGCCCCTCCGTGTCGGAGGTGACGGGCGTGAACCGGAACCGAGGGTCAGCGGTCCATTATGCCAGCTCAACCGCCAAGTGCCTAAACGCGTGCGCAGCGGCCGGTATTCCACAGCACCCCACCGCGGCCGGTCGTCTGTCACCCGTACTGGTGGTATCTCCCACCGTCGCGCCGCCAGAGCCGCCTGCCGTCGGGTGTGACGCCCCGCGCGACCAGCTCGCGCTTGAGGATCTTGTTGGTCGCGGTGCAGGGCAGGTCGTCGGCGATCCACACGTAGCGGGGCCAGGCCTTCGGCGAAAGGTCGCGCTGAGCGGCCAGGAACTCCTCGAACATCTCCGGCTCGATGTCGGCGTCGTCCTGCAGCACGAGCGCCGCCATCACCTGATCGCCGACGAGTTCGTCGGGCACCGGATAGACCGCGACGCGGTTGACCGCCGGAAGCCGCAGCAGGATCCGTTCGATGGGCGCGGTCGCGAGGTTCTCTCCGTCGACCCGCATCCAGTCGGCGGTGCGCCCGGCCAGATAGATGAACCCGGCGGCATCGCGGTAGGCCAGGTCGCCTGACCAGTACATACCGTGGCGCATCCGCTCGTCGGTGGCGCCGCGGTCGTTGTAGTAGCCGCGGAACAGCCCACTGCCGTCGGTGTTGACCAGTTCGCCGATCGCGACGTCGGCGTTGGTCAGCGCGCCGTTCTTGTCGAACTCCGCGACCGGGCACTCGGTGACGGTGTCGCTGTTGTAGATCGCCACGCCCGGAAAGCCTTGTCCGATCGAACCTTTCGGGGTGTCCGGCGTGCGGGTGATGATCACCGCGTTCTCGGTCGAGCCGAAACCGTCGTCGACGGTGACGTCGAAGCGCCTGCCGAACTCCTCGATGTCGCGGTCGGTGGCCTCGTTGCCGAACGCGACGCGCAGCGGGTTGTCGCGGTCGTCGGGCTGCTCGGGCGTTGCGAGCACGTAGGCCAGCGGCTTGCCGACGTAGTTCATGTAGGTCACGCCGTGGCGGCGGATGTCGGGCAGGAACCGCGACGCGGAGAACTTAGCCGGCACCATTGCCGCCCCGGCGACGAGTGCGGGCGCCCAGCCGCCGACCACTGCGTTGGAGTGAAACATCGGCATCGAGAGGTAGCAGACGTCGTCCTCGGTCAGGTCGAACCTTTCGGCCAGCGCGTTGCCCGCGAACAACACCATCAAGTGGGCGACCTGAACGGCCTTGGGATCGCCGCTGGTGCCGGAGGTGAAGATCATCATGAACGTGTCGTCGACCGCGACCTCCCGGTGCGGGGCGAACGGCGGAGCACCGGCGAGGAACTCGGACCATCCGGTGCTCGACGTGTCGAACACCGTGACGCCCGGCAGATCCAAGCCGTCGAGCAGGGAGCGATGCTCGGCATCGGTGATCAGGAACTGGCAGTCCACCTTGATCACGTCGCGTGCGAGCGCCTCACCGCGTCGCGTGGTGTTGATGCCGCACACGACGTAGCCGCCGAGTCCGGCTGCCGCGAGCGCGATCAGCATGTCGGGCGTGTTCCCAAGGAGCACGCCGACGTGCAGGGGCCGGTCCGGATCGGCGGCCGCGATCAGTGCGGCGGCCTGCGTCTTGGCCTCGTCCACGTATTGGCGGTAGGTCCAGGTCCGGTCTCCATGCCGAATGGCGATGGTGTCGCGATCGGCGCGCTCGTTGAGCAGCTGCTGGAGTGTGTCCGCCATGGCTCACCTCTCGACCGTGAACAGATTCGCGAATGTGTCTACCATGACACAATGCTCCGACCGGCCCATTGGCGGGCGAGTTTGATGGAGGAGTCCACCTGGTGACGAGCGGCGCCGCCACCAAGAACGTCCGCGATCACCTGATCGACGCGGCCGAGACATGTTTGCGCGCCAAGGGAATTCGTGCGACCACCGTATCCGAGGTGGCCGAGGTCGCCGGCGTGTCCCGCGGCTGGCTCTACCGCCACTTCCCCGACAAGGTGTCCTTACTGGGCGCAGCGATCGTCCGGCTCAACAACGCCTACTGGTCCGAAGCACACGCGATGCTCGAACGCGTGGAAGGCCTCGATCGGCAGATCGCCGCCGGCATTCTGCACGGGCGTACCGCGTACGACGACCCGGGCGCCTTACTGATGAAGCTGCGCATCGACGAGCCCGAGGAATTCGCCGCCTGCGCAGGCGCCGGTGTCCAGGGGCTGGTGCCCGACCTGGCCGACTTCTGGTCACGCTATCTGGTCACCGCGCGCGAGTCGGGCGAGATCCACCCCGACACGGATATCGCCGAGGCCTCGGAATGGCTAGCCCGCGTGTTGATCTCGCTTGCGACGGTGCCCGGTAAGACGCTCGACCCCAGCGACGGCGACGCGGTGCTTCGACACCTGCGCCGCTATGTCATGCCGGGGTTGCGGGCCGATCCCTACCAGTGAGTGGCTTCGGTGCGCTAACACTCGCTGAGCGACTGCTAGCGCACCGAAATCGCTGAGATCTAGTCGGCGTCCATCGACCCCGGCGCGGTCTTGGAGACCTGCACAAGGAACTCGTAGTTGTTCTTGGTCTTGCGCAGCTGGCTCATCAACAGGTCGATGGCCTGATGCGGATCCAGACCGGACAGCACTCGACGCAGCTTGTGCACGATCGCGAACTCGTCCGGCGAAAGCAACAACTCATCCTTGCGGGTGCCGGACGGGTTGACGTCGACGGCCGGGAAGACGCGCCGCTCGGCGATCTTGCGGTCGAGCTTGAGCTCGGCGTTGCCGGTGCCTTTGAACTCCTCGAAGATCACCGTGTCACCGGTCGACCCGGTCTCCACCATGGCGGTGGCGACGATCGTCAGCGAGCCGCCCTCTTCGATGTTGCGGGCCGCGCCGAGGAACCGCTTCGGCGGATACAGCGCGGTCGAGTCCACACCACCGGACAGGATGCGACCCGAGGCCGGCGACGCGTTGTTGTACGCGCGGCCGAGGCGGGTGATCGAGTCGAGCAGCACGACGACGTCCTTACCCTGCTCGACGAGCCGCTTGGCCCGCTCGATCGCCAGCTCGGCGGCCTGGGTGTGGTCGGACGGCGGCCGGTCGAACGTCGAGGCGATGACCTCGCCCTTGACCGAGCGCTGCATGTCGGTCACCTCTTCCGGACGCTCGTCGACGAGCACCACCATCAGGTGGCATTCCGGATTGTTGGTGGTGATCGCGTTCGCGATGTCCTGGAGGATCGTGGTCTTACCGGCCTTCGGCGGCGACACGATCAACGCGCGCTGGCCCTTGCCGATCGGCATGATCAGGTCGATGACGCGGGTGGTGAGCTTCTCGGTCGTCGTCTCCAGGCGCAGCCGCTGATTCGGGTAGAGCGGCGTGAGCTTGTTGAACTCCGGGCGCTTCTTGGCCTCGTCGACGGGCTTGCCGTTGACGGTGTCCAGACGCACCAGCGGGTTGAACTTCTGCCGCGGGTTCTTGTCGCCGCCTTCTCCATCTCGGGGCACACGCACGGCACCGGTCACGGCGTCGCCGCGACGCAGACCGTTCTTGCGCACCATGTTCATCGAGACGTACACGTCGTTCGGGCCGGCCAGATAGCCGGAGGTGCGGACGAACGCGTAATTGTCGAGCACGTCGAGGATGCCCGCGACGGGCTGAACGACGTCGTCCTCGCGCAGTTCGGTGTCGCGGTCCCCACCGCCGTCTCCGCCACGCTCACGGCGCCTGCGGTCCCGGAATCGGCGACCCCGACGACCGCCGCGGCCCTCGCCGTCGTCATCGTTGTTGTTGTTGCTGTTGTTGCCGCCGCCGCGGTTCTGGCCACCCTGCTGCTGATCGCCCTCGGACTTGGCGTCCGACTTGTTGGGCTGATCGTTTTGGCGCTCGTTGGACTTGGTGTCCTGAGCGGCGTTGTCGTTCTGGTTACCCGAGCCGTCGGGTGCGCCGGTTCCGCGCGACGCGCCGCGACGCTCCCGGCGCCGGGGCTGCTGCTCGGTGTCGGTGTTCGACGAGCGGTCGGAGTCGCCGGTTTCGGCCGACTCTTTCGGCGCGTCCTTGGCGGGCTCGGCCTTCTTGGCCTCGTTCGGCGCGGGCGCCTCGCCACCGGCGGACGTCTGTCCGCGGCCGTTGGACTCGCCGCGCCGTTCCCGGATTGCGGCGACCAGTTCGCCCTTGCGCATGCCGGACGCGCCTTCGACGCCGATTTCCTTGGCCAGGGCGCGCAGCTCGGGCAGCACCATGGTCGACAGCGAGCCGGAGCGATTGCCAGAGGCGACGTCCGCGGTCGGAGGGGTCTCTGCGCTCGGCGTGGCGTTCGGCGAATCCGCCGCCGCAGAAGTCGAGGTGTCTGAGTTCACGGGGTTCGACAGCTCGCCGTTATCGCTGCTGCCCCCAGCCGTGATCAGGTCCGTTTCAGTCACGGATTTCCTTTCTTTCCCTCGCAGACCGAGTCGTGCGGGGATTCGGTGCGATCAGTCCATCCACTGAACGCATGGGCCCCACCATTGCCCCTGCAACGGTGATGGGCGGACTTCGCCGGTGTGCGGCGAACCGTCATCTACGAGAAGAATTGGTGGTGTCCTAGTGTCGGCGCAGGTAGAGACGCTGCGATTGCCGGACGACAGCGAGAATATCCCGCATCGGGACGGGAAGCAAGAAAGACATGTGTGTCGTGTTGCTTCTGTGATTGCTGTTCTCGCGCGATCAGCTCCGGACCGCCGCGCCCGACGTCCAGGTGACGCCCTCACCCACGGTCATATCTTTGACGGTGAATCCATTCGCGATGCCGAACTCCAGGGCTTCCGTCGGCAGCTCCGCTGACGTACTCAACGCGAGCACGGAAGGCCCGGCCCCGGACAGCACCGCTGCTACTCCACAACGCCGCAATACCTGCAGGTATTCCGCGGAACCGGGCATCGCCGACGCACGTTGCGGTTGATGCAGCACATCCTCGGTGGCCGGCATCAACAGGTCGGGCCGCGTCGTCAGGGCGACGACCATCAGCGCCGCCCGGCTCAGGTTGAACCGCGCGTCGGCGTGGCTGACCTTCTCCGGCAGCAGCACGCGGGTCTCGGCGGTCGACGACCGCTCGTCGGGAATCGCGGCGAACAGGCGGATATCGGGGTGCACCCGGATCGGCGCGGCTTCGTAGCGGGGCGCGGACTCCTCCCCCGCGGTCCACGACACCACCCCGCCACCGAGCACCGCAGCCGAGGCGTTGTCGGGATGGCCCTCGAACTCCGAAGACAACTGGACCAGGTCACGCTCGAACAGAAGTGTCGAACCCGCCTGTGCTGCAAGGCCGTTGACGACCGAGAGCCCGCTGACCACCGCTGCGGCCGACGAGCCGAGCCCTCGCGAGTGCGGGATGTCGTTGCGGCAGCGCACCGTCATGCCCGGGACACTGATGTCCAACGCCTGTAGCGCTCGCCGGATGGCCCGAACCACCAGATGGGTCTCGTCCAGCGGCACCTGGCCCGCGCCCTCGCCTTCGACCTCGACCGTCAGGCCGGAATCGGTTGTCTCGACGAGAATCTCGTCGTAGAGACTCAAGGCGATGCCCATGCTGTCGAAGCCCGGGCCGAGGTTCGCGCTGGACGCCGCCACCACGGAGGTGGCCCTCAGTCCTGGTGGCAGTACGTGAGTCACCGGCTATCCCAGCCCCAGCTGCTCGACGACGGCGACCGGATCCACAGGCACCGCGATGACCGGCGGCATGCCCTTGAGCGCGGTGTCCGGATCCTTGAGCCCGTTGCCGGTCACCGTGCACACCACGGTCGAACCCTTCGCCACCCAGCCATCTTCGATCGATTTGAGCAGACCCGCGATGCTGGCCGCCGACGCCGGTTCGACGAACACACCCTCGGTGCTGGCCACCAGGTGGTAGGCCGACAGGATCTCGTCGTCGGTGGCGGCCAGGAAGCGACCGTCGGACTTCTGCTGCGCCTCCACGGCGGTGGCCCACGATGCGGGTGAGCCGATCCGGATGGCCGTCGCGATGGTCTCCGGGTTCTTGACCGGCTCACCGTGCACCAGCGGCGCCGCACCGGCCGCCTGCGTGCCCAGCATGCGCGGCAGACGACCCGAGACGCCGTCTCGGTGGTATTCGGTGTAGCCCTTCCAGTACGCGGTGATGTTGCCGGCGTTGCCGACCGGCAGCGAGTGCACATCGGGCGCGACGCCCAGCGCGTCGACGATCTCGAAGGCGGCGGTCTTCTGTCCTTCGATCCGGTACGGATTGACGGAGTTGACCAGCGACACGGTCGGGAAGTCGGCGGTGATCTTGCGGGCCAGTTCCAGGCAGTCGTCGAAGTTGCCGTCGATCTGGATGATCTTGGCGCCGTGCATGACCGCTTGCGCCAGCTTGCCCATGGCGATCTTGCCCTGCGGCACGAGCACCGCACAGGTGATGCCGGCCCTGGCCGCGTACGCCGCGGCCGATGCCGAGGTGTTGCCCGTCGACGCACACAGCACCGCCTGCTGGCCGCGGCCCACGGCCTCGGTCACGGCCATGGTCATGCCGCGGTCCTTGAACGAGCCAGTCGGGTTGAGCCCCTCGATCTTGAGATGCACTGCGCAGCCGGTCAGTTCGGACAGTCCCGGGGCGGGCAGCAGCGGAGTGCCGCCCTCGCGCAGGGTGATCGGTGTCCAGTTGTCCTGGACCGGGAGACGGTCCCGGTATGCGGCGATCAGCCCGGGCCAGGGCTGGTGCACCGCCTGCGCTGAGGCGCTCATTCGGTCGTTCCTTCCATGCGCAGCACGCTGTTGATGCTCTCCACGACGTCGAGGTCGGCAAGCGCCGCCACGGTCTCCGACAGTGCGGCGTCGGTGGCCTGGTGGGTCACCACCACGATCCGCGCACCGCAGCGCTGGCCTCCTTCGTCGACCATGCTTTCCTGTCGGACCTGGGCAATACTCACGTCGCGTTTGCCGAATTCGGCTGCCACAGCGGACAACACACCGGTCCGGTCGGCAACGTTCATGTTCACGTAGTACCGGGTCGGGATATAGCCGATCGGTGCGATCGGCAGCTTCGCATACTTTGACTCGCGCGGCCCGCGGCCGCCGTGCACGCGGTTGCGCGCCGCCATCACGAGGTCACCCATCACCGCCGAGGCCGTGGGCGCACCGCCGGCCCCCTGCCCGTAGAACATCAGGCGGCCTGCGGCTTCCGCCTCGACCACGACGGCGTTGAACGCGCCGCTGACGGCGGCGAGCGGATGATCCAGCGGTACCAGTGCGGGGTATACCCGCGCCGAAACCCGTTGCTGCCCCTCACCTCCGGTGAGCCGCTCGCAGATGGCCAGTAACTTGATCGTGCAGCCGAGCGCCTTCGCGGATTCGAAGTCGGCGCTCGCGACCTTGGTGATGCCTTCACGGTAGACGTCATCGGCGGTGACGCGGGTATGGAAGGCGATCGACGCCAAGATCGCGGCCTTCGCCGCGGCGTCGTATCCCTCGACATCGGCGGTCGGATCGGCCTCGGCGTAACCGAGCGCGCTCGCGTCGGCCAGCGCGTCCATGTAGTCGGCGCCGGTGCTGTCCATCTCCGAGAGGATGTAGTTGGTGGTGCCGTTGACGATGCCCGCGACCCGGACGACGGAATCGCCCGCCAGCGACTGGGTCAGCGGGCGGATGACAGGAATCGCACCGGCGACCGCGGCCTCGAAATACAGGTCGACCCGGGCGGTTTCGGCCGCTTGAGCGAGCTCACCTGTTGACACGGCCATCAACGCCTTGTTGGCTGTGACGACAGACTTGCCCTGCTCCAGCGCCGCGAGTATGGCTTTGCGCGCGGGTTCGACGGGCCCCATCAACTCGACGACGATGTCGACGTCGTCGCGGGAGACGAGTTCCTCGATGTTGTCGGTCAGCTTGTCGATGGGGATACCGCGATCCTCGGCCACCCGGCGGACGCCGACACCCCGCAGCACCAGCGGGGCGCCGATCCGTGCGGCCAGGTCCTCGGCGCTCTCTTCGATGATCCGCACGACTTGGCTGCCTACGTTTCCGTAGCCGAGGACCGCTACGCCGATGGGTTTCTCGGAGTCACTCATCGTTACCTCACTTCCAGACTCAGCAGGTCGTCGACCGTCTCGCGGCGCAATATCAGTCGGGGCTGCCCGTCGCGCACGGCCACCACGGCGGGGCGCCCGATCAGGTTGTAACGGCTCGACATCGAATAGCAGTAGGCGCCGGTCGCCGCGACTCCCAACAGGTCGCCGGGCCGGATGTCGTCGGGCATCCAGGTGTCGCGTACGACGATATCGCCGCTCTCGCAATGCTTTCCGACGATGCGGCTGATGGCGGGTTCGGCGTCGGTCTGCCGCGATATCAACCGGACATCGTATTCCGCACCGTAGAGCGACGTGCGGATGTTGTCGCTCATACCGCCGTCCACGCTGACGTATCGCCGGTGGGCGGTCGCGCTGACGGCGACGTCCTTGACGGTGCCGACCTCGTAGAGCGTGATGGTCCCGGGACCGGCGATGGCGCGGCCCGGCTCGACCACCAACCGAGGCGTGGGCAGCCCGACCGCGGCCGACTCGTCGCGCACGATCGCGGTGAGCTTGGCCGCCAGATCGGCGACGGGTGGCGGATCGTCCTGCGGCAGATAGGAGATGCCCAGACCGCCGCCGAGGTCGACGATCGACATCTGCGAGGTCTTGTCGACGCCGAACTCGGCGACGACGTCGCGCAGCAGGCCGATCACCCGATGCGCGGCGATCTCGAAGCCCGCGACGTCGAAGATCTGCGAGCCGATGTGGCTGTGCAGACCCTTGAGCCGAAGATGATCGGTTTCGAACACCCGGCGTACGGCGTCCATGGCGGCGCCGGCTGCCAACGAGAGCCCGAACTTCTGATCCTCGTGCGCGGTGGAGATGAACTCGTGCGTGTGGGCCTCGACGCCGACCGTGACACGGACCAGGACGTCCTGGACCACGCCCGCAGCGCCGGCGATCTCGTCGAGGCGATCGATCTCGATCATCGAGTCGATCACGACGTGCTCGATTCCGGCCTTGACGGCGGCGGTCAGCTCGGCGACCGATTTGTTGTTGCCGTGCAACGCGATTCGCTCGGCAGGAAAACCGCCAGCCAGCGCGACGGCCATCTCACCACCGCTGGCCACGTCGAGCGACAGGCCCTCTTCGGCGATCCAGCGGGCGACCTCGGTGCACATGAACGCCTTGGCGGCGTAGCGCACGTTCTCACCACCACCGAACGCGGCGGCGATCTCGCGGCAGCGCGACCGGAAATCGTCTTCGTCGACTACGAACGTCGGGGTTCCGAACTCCGCGGCAATGTCGGTCACGGGAACTCCGCCGATCGACACCACGCCGTCGGCGTCGCGAGCGGTGCTGCGCGGCCAGACGTTCGGCGCGAGCAGGAGAAGTTCGGACGGTGACTGCGGGCGTGGCGGGGCACCGGCGTGGTGCACCTCTTCGGCGTGCCGAGGTCCGGCGGGATGGGCGATCACATGCGCTCCGGAGCGGAAACGCCGAGGATGCCAAGCCCGTTCGCGATCACCTGGCGGGCGGCTTGGCACAGGGCCAGGCGCGCGCCATGCAGTTCGTCGGGCGCCTCGTCGCCTTGGGGCAGCACGCGGCAGGAGTCGTAGAACCGGTGGTAGTCGCCGGCCAGGTCCTCGAGGTATCGCGAGACGCGGTGCGGTTCGCGCAGTGCCGCAGCCATTTTCAGCACGCGGGGGAACTCCCCGATGTTGCGGATCAGCGTGCCTTCCTTGTCGTGGGTCAACAGTTGCAGATTCTCGGCGTTGGGGACGACGCCGAGTTCGGCGGCGTTGCGGGCCAGGGCAGACAGCCGTGCGTGTGCGTATTGCACGTAGTAGACCGGGTTTTCGTTGGACGCCGATGACCACAGTTCGAGGTCGATGTCGATCGGACTGTCGACCGACGAACGAATGAGCGAGTACCGGGCGGCGTCGACGCCGATCGCCTCGACCAAGTCGTCGAGGGTGATCACCGTGCCTGCTCGCTTGCTCATTCGGACGGGTTGACCGTCACGTACGAGGTTGACCATCTGACCGATGAGCACCTCGACCGTGGCCGGGTCCTCCCCCAGCGCGGCCGCCACCGCCTTGAGGCGGGCGATGTAGCCGTGGTGGTCGGCGCCCAGCATGTAGATGCACAGGTCGAATCCGCGCTCGCGCTTGTCGAGGTAGTAGGCGATGTCGGCGGCGACGTAGGCCGGAGCGCCGTCGCTCTTGATGACGACGCGGTCCTTGTCGTCGCCGTAATCGGTGGTGCGCAACCAGGTTGCGCCCTCCTTTTCGTAGATGCTGCCCGCTTCACGGAGTCGCGCGATCGCCTGGTCGACGCGCCCGGAGGTGTGCATCGAGTCTTCGTGTGTGTAGACGTCGAAGTCGGTGCCGAAATCGTGCAACGACTGCTTGATGTGGGCGAACATTAGATCCACGCCGATGGCGCGGAACGTCTCGTGCATCTGATCGGCGGGGAGCCCCAGCGCATCGGGTTCCTTGGCCAGCACCTGCGCCGCGATGTCCTTGATGTAGTCGCCGGCGTAGCCGTCCTCGGGGGTTGGTTCGCCCTTGGCTGCCGCGATCAGGGAGTTGGTGAACCGGTCGATCTGTGCGCCGTGATCGTTGAAGTAGTACTCCCTGGTGACCGCGGCGCCCTGGGTGGACAGCAGTCGGCCGAGAGCATCGCCGACGGCGGCCCAGCGGGTGCCGCCGATGTGAATGGGCCCCGTCGGGTTGGCGGAGACGAACTCGAGGTTGATGTTCTGGCCTGCGAGCGCCTCTGAGTTGCCGTAGGCCGCGCCGGCCGCCAGGACGTCGGAGATGATCACGTTCTGCGCCGAGGCCTCGATGCGCAGGTTGACGAAACCCGGGCCCGCGACGTCCGCGGCGGCGATGCCGTCGGTGTCGGCCAGCGCCGCGGCCAGCCAGCCGGCCAGCTCGCGCGGGTTGGCGCCGACCTTCTTGCCCAGCTGAAGGGCGAGGTTGGTGGCGTAGTCGCCGTGCTCGGGGTTGCGGGGGCGTTCGACGGTGACGGTCTCCGGCAGCGCTGACGTGTCGAGCCCATGCTGGGCCAGCACCGCGGCGGCGGTGGTCTTGAGCAGGTCGGCCAGATCGGCGGGGGTCACGAGGGTCCATCCTATGGTCTGGGGTGATCAGCCCCCGAATCCGTTTCCGGTGACTCGGATGCGTTAGGCTGTGCAGGCCCATCGGCGCCGTTGTTCACGCGCCCCCGTAGCTCAGGGGATAGAGCGTCTGCCTCCGGAGCAGAAGGCCGCAGGTTCGAATCCTGCCGGGGGCACTCAGTCACCACTTCGTGATCAGCCGTCAAGACGTTAATGGGGCTGCATCAAATCGCGACTTCGAGAAATACTCGGATACTTCGCTAATCGGTCGGTTGCAAGCATCCGCTACCGGGGATCAACCCGTCAGCCGAGTCGACGGCCGTTACGGATGCCTGGATGGACGTCGTAGGTCAGATCGGCATGCGATATCCGAAGTACTCGTGGTCCTCGTTATAGCCGCCGTGCCCCCATCCGATGTCGCCAATATCTGCCACGAACTCGACGGCCGAAACCCATTTGACCTGTTTGAAGCCAAGTTCGAGTTCATTGCGCACTCGCAACGGCGCGCCGTGGGCCTCGCTGAGCGGTTGGCCGTTCATCTCGTAGGCCAACATCGCCATCGGCGAGCGCATGTGCTCGATCTTGTGGCAGGCGTAGTACCTACCGGTGTTCGGTTCGGCGCCGTCGGCGAAGGAGTAGAACACCACCCACCGCGCCGTAGGAAGCGGACGGACGATGTCGAGAAGGTCGCTCATGCCGACCCCGCCCCACTTGGCCACCCCCGACCAACCCTGAATGCAGTAATGCTGGGTGATCTGCTCCCGTTTCGGCATCGCCAGCAGGGTTTCATAGGACAAGCGCACCGGATTCTCGACGAGCCCTTCGACACGCAGGGAGTACTCCGACCATCCGGATCGCTGCAGCCGCCGGTAGTACTCGGAGTCTGGCAACCGACCGTTCATCCAGAAGTAGGGTGTGATGTCTTTTTCCTGGTAGCTGGCTCGCGAGGTCGTGCGTTCCATTAGATCCTTGGCCCAGCCGACGATGAACCGGCCGGTGCTCTGGACGAGCCTGGGGTACCGGATGGTCAGTGGAGTCGCGATGAGCCATAACAACACCACCACCACAGCGGCTGCCCCGACGATCGCCAGCGCCCAGTTTGAACGCGTATCGGTCCCCAAAGTGATGTGGTTCAGGTTCTGCACGGCGTCGGTGGCGAGCACCATGGTGACGTGGCAGACGATGAACAGCAGCATCCAACATAGGACGCCGAAGTGGACGGTGCGCGCCACCTGCCGGTTCAGCACACCACGGCCAGTTCCGAACCGCGCGGCCACGGCCGGCGCTTGGAGCAAGCCGGTGACTAGGGCCAACGGCGCCGCAATGAACACTGTGACGAAGTAGGCCAGGATTTGCAGGCCGTTGTACGTTGTGAAACCCGCGTTGGCCGGGAAATCGAGGGAGGCGTACTGCACCGCGGTGGACAACGCGTTCGGAAAGACGGTCCACGACTGCGGCACGAGCCGCTGCCACTGGCCCGTGCTGAACAGCAGCACGTAGAACACCACGCCGTTGAGCAACCACAACAGGTCAAAGCTGAAGTGCCACCAGCGCGCCAACCCGATCGAATGGCGGATTCCCGGTATCCCCAGCCACTTCGGAAGCGCAACGGCGTCATCTTTCGACGTCCACACCCGCGACGGGTTGCTCTTGTCCATCCGGTCGGGTGGAACCGGGCCGCGCATCCGAAACCATTCGGAACCCGGCCGACATCCTGAGTTCATGTACAACCGTGGGTGGTCGGCGAGTATCTGCAGCCCAGCACGGATGATGAACATCATGAACACGATGTTGAAGAAATGCTGCCAGCGCAGCCAGGCGGGGAAACCTGATGTTACCGCCGGTGCGTAAGTTGTTGCGGTACCCGGATACTCGATGATGAAGCGTTGCATCCAGTCGTACTGCCGCAACTGTCTTGCTACCAGGACGGCGATCACGATCCCGACGCAGCCCAGTAGCACCAACCATAAGCCGTTGACCCACCGCCGACCGAGCCGAAACGACGGAACATTCGCGCGCACTTGCGGAATGCCACCGGCGAACTCACGTTCATCGACTCTTTCGAGGCTTGATGTCGGTCGAGCACGCGGATCGAGCAGCGCATCAAGTGGTTCGTTCGCGTTGAGCTCGTCAGCGCGGTGATCATCGATGGTCATGTGGTGTCCTCCCGGAAGGTCAACACGACCTCATCAAACGTCGACCGCCCCAACGCAATCGGTAGAATCAGCACTTGCGTATAAGTCCGGTAGAGGATGCCGGTCACAGTATCCACGGGAAGTAGCCGTACATCGGATAGTTGTCGACGAACGGCGGGGAGTCGTTGATCTGTGCGTTACCGGGTGACATGCACATGCTTGCCACTCTGGTGGTGGTGCATCTCATCGGGGATGGCTGAATCTGTTGATTACCAACGGATTGAACGGATCTAGCTGTGGGCTCTGCCGTGGGTGCGGCCTGCGCCACCGGCGTTAAGATAACGGCCGCGACGGCTCCGGACGTAAAAAGAGCGGCGAGTGATCCAATCCTCATTACCTCTCACCTCCATGCTTATTGAGAGGGGTAATACCAAAGTAACTCTGCTGTATGTGAATTCGCTGTACTGCGCCTGAGTACGTTCATATACCAACGGATGACGAACCTGAGAAGCGAAGGCGCGTCTCGTGCTGCCCGTCGCGTAGATCGCGAGCGGCTGACTATACCGGCAGGCTGGTGCCGGTTTCCTTCTCCGCGAATTCCCATAACCTGCGGGCGTCGTCGTAATCGCACGCGACCGCGCCGCGACCGCTCAGCGTCGGCCCACCCTTCAGGCCGTACCGGCTGTCGATGCCGACATAGCTGCCGGGCGGGATCGGCTCGGTGATGCAGTACAACGTCGGCGCGGCGCCCGCGTCGAGATCGTTGGCGAGCACCCGCGCCACCGTCTTGACCACCCCGTGAAACGCGGCCATGACCGGCTTTTCCGAGACGTTCGACAGGTTGGACGCCACCCAGCCGGGATGCGTGAGGAAGCTGCTGATCGGCGAATCGGCCTGACGCAGCCGGCGGTCGAGCTGCAGCCCCCACAACATCACGGCCAGCTTCGAGCGGGCGTAGGCCGGGAACGCCGACCATTTGCTCGAGCGCAGATGCGGGTCGTCAAAGTTGAACGTCGCCGACTTGTGCGCGTCGGAGCCCACGTTGATGATTTTCGAGCGCACCCGTGGAAATAGCAGGTTGGTCAACGCGAACGGTCCGAGGAAGTTGGTGCCGAGCGTGATCTCGAAACCGTCGTCCGTCTCGCGCCGGTTCTGCGCGACGAGGCCCGCGTTGTTGATGAGGATGTCGACGTCGCCCTCGAGCAACTCGGGGAAGGCGCGCACCGACGACTGATCGGCGAGGTCGAGTTTGAGCACCGAGGTGTCTCCGCCCATCTCCGCCGCCCGCTGCGCGCCGAGTTCGAGGTTGCGCACAGCGAGGATCACGTGCGCGCCCGCACCGGCCAACGCCCGCGCCGTCGCCAGCCCGACACCGTTCGTCGCGCCAGTGACGACGATCCGCTGTCCGCTCAGATTGCCCAGCCTGCTCGGCGACCAGTTCGTAGCCATCGCATGAGGTTAGCGACGACCCCGACACCAGCGATCGTTGACACGACACATCGGTGCTGGTTGTCTACTCGCCGATGAGCGACTCCGCCCGCGAGATCGAGAATCTCGTCTACACCTACGCCGAGCGGATTGACGCCGGCGACCTCGAGGGAGTCGGCGCACTGTTCGCCCACGGGCGGATCAACGCCGTCGAGAACGGACCGCCGGACACGGTGTTCGAGGGTGCGAACAGGGCGCGCGAGATGTTCGAGATGGCGGTGCGCCTCTACGACGACGGCACACCGAGAACCAAACACCTGACCACGAACGTCACCGTGCACGTCGACGACGAGGCCGGTACCGCCCACGGGAGCGCCTACTACTGCGTCACGCAGGCGACACCAGACCTACCTCTGCAGGTCATCGTGACCGGCCGTTACCGCGACACGTTCCATCGCATCGACGGCACGTGGTGGTTCGACACTCGCACCATCTTCATCGACCAGGTCGGCGACACCAGCCACCACCTGAAGTTCTAGCGGCGGCCCCGGGTCACCTCCACCACTTCCAGGGCTTGTCCCAATGTCCGGGCGGCGGAACGCCGGGGATATGGGCGATGTGCCCGGGCGGCGGAACCCCCGGGATGTGCGCGATATGCCCTGGTGGTGGGACGATATGTCCCGGTCCTGGCGGATTCCACCAGTAGTCGTCGGCAACGGCCTGGCCCGCGCCGAGGCCTGCGGCGAATCCCAGCGCCCCGACCATCACGGCTCCGGCCGCTAACCTCTTGAATCCTGTCATCGTCATCGTGATTTCCTCTCGGCAATCTGCCCCCGCCGCTGCTGTGAACACTCGTATTGCAGTTCAACGCGACGCGACCCTCACGACTTCCCCGACAGGCCCATCCTGCCACTGCGGCTCATCGAGGCGCCAACCGCCCTACGGAGCGAACCCGCTGATCACCTCGGCGACCCTGCGCACCTGCTCGATGTCCGAACTCGTTGGAATCAGGTGAATTTCGTCGGTACCGATGTCCTTGAACCGGCTCAGAACGTCGATGAGTTCTTGTTCGGTGCCCGCCCACCCGGTCGTGGGCGCCATCGCGTCGACGATGTCGCCGGGGATCCAGTTCATGTACCGCCGCAAGTGTCGATGTACCTGCTCGCGGGGCTGTTCACCCTCGCCGATCGCGAACCAGAACGACGTCGCCAGGTGCGGTGCCGGCTTACCGGCCTCGGCCCACGCGGTGCGGGCGACGTCGAACAGTTCGTTCTGCCGGTCGACGTCGAGATCGAGCGTCGTGCCTGCCAGCCCGTCCGCCCATCGGGCCGCGCTACGGACGGTCTTCGGCCCGATCGTGCCGACCAACAGTTTGGGTCCGTCGGGCTGAACCGGCACCGGACCGACCGGGAGGACGGATTCGGTGACCTTTTCCCCCGCCCAGACCCTGCGCATCACCGCGACACGATCCGCCATCCCGCGCATTGTTTGGCCGGTCGGGTCCGCGCCGACCGCGCGGTAGTCCTCCTCCCTGCCGCCCACGCCCAGACCGACCGTCAGCCGGCCGCCGCAGAGCATGTCTCCGGTGGCCAGCGCCTTGGCCAGCATCACGGGATCGTGCAACTGCGGGACGATGACGGTGGTCACGAGCCGGACGCGCTCGGTCCACGCGGCGAGCGCCCCGAGCAACGTCAGCGAATGCGGGTTGTCGAACGCGATGCGCTCACCCCAGCACAGCGACGAGAACGGCCCTTCGTCGATCACGCGGGCCCAAGTCTCGAGCGTCTTCGCATCGAGGTCGGGTTCCATGACCGGCATCGTCATTCCGATTTGCACGACGGCGATTCTGGCACGACTGGCAGCATGTGGGGCATGGCGATCACCACCACGTCCATCGCGCACCTCCGGCTCACGGTCACCGACATCGAACGGTCGCGGGAGTTCTATGAGTCGGTGTTCGGCTGGCGCGTGTTCATCGAGCTTCCGGAGGGCGCCAATGCGGCCACTCGCGAGGCGTTGAGCTTCCTGTATGGCGGCGTCATCTACGACCTCGGTGGCGTCCTGGTCGCTCTGCGGCCCGTGGGAACCGACACCTTCGACGAGGACCGCACCGGCCTCGACCACGTGGCGTTCCGGCTGAACAGCAAGGACGAACTCGATTCCGCCGAAAGCCATCTCAACGATCTCGGCATCGACCACGAACCCATTAAGGACATCGGCCCGATGTACATCCTGGAGTTCCGCGACCCGGACAACATCGCGCTGGAGCTGAGCGCGCCGAAGTGACCCTCAGGTGAGCCTGCCGATGATGTCGGCCACCGAACCCGGCTTCGCCTCGCGGAAGCCTGTACCCGCCCACACGTTCACGCCGTGCGGGTCGCCCGCGCGCACGGCGGCCGCCCGCAACGGGCTGGTCAGGTAGTGCACCTCGGGGTAACCCAGCGGTGCCTCGTCTTCGTGGTCGTCGACGAACCGGTTGCGCAGCCCACGCGCGTAGCGGCCCGAGAATGCCTTCGTCACAACCGTTTCGGTGAAGGAACGGTCTTGCAGTGCGGCACGGTGTACGGCGCTGCTGCCGGCTTCGTCGGCGAGAAGAAACGCGGTGCCCAGTTGTGCGGCCACCGCACCGGCGCGCCGCACCCGGTCGATGTCGTCGGCGCTCATCAGGCCTCCCGCGGCGACGACGGGCACGTCGACGTCGGCAATCACCGAGGCCAGAAGCTCGTCCAACGGGACGTCGGACGGCCGCGCGGTCGGGTCGAAGGTCCCGCGATGCCCTCCCGCCGCGGGCCCCTGCACGGCCACCGCGTCCACGCCGCGCTCAACGGCCTGCCGGGCCTCGGCCAACGTCGTCACGGTGCCCACCGTCGTGATACCCGCCGCACGCAGGCGCTGTATCTCCTCGGCGCTGGGCAGGCCGAAGGTGAACGACGCCACCGCGGGCCTCAGATCGAGCAGAACGTCGAGCTTGCCCGCCCAGGCGTCGTCGTCGAACCGGGGCTCACCGAGCGCGGCGCCGTAACGTTCGGCGTCGGGGCCCAACGCCGCGGCATAAACCGCAATCGCCTCGGATGTGGCCGCAG
>NZ_LZJE01000312.1:0-7145 GCF_001666865.1 Mycobacterium sp. E136 | reverse complement strand
CCAACAGGCCGCTGGAGGCGTTGAAGTCAATCGCGTTGCCGGTGCCGGTGAGGTTGGTCATGTTGCGCAGCGCCACCGCGCCCGACTGCAGGATGCTGCGGACCATCCCGTCGTTCTTACCGAGCAGATTGGACAGTTCCCGCAGATTGGTCAGCAGCTCTTCGAGTTCGGGCCGATCCTCGATCACGATGCCGCTCAACGTCTGTACGAGGTTGGTGAGCGCATTCATCATCGCGTGGAAGGTGGCGCGCCGTGCGACGAACTCACCCAGCAGCGAATTGCCTTGATCCATCAGGCTGCCGATGGTCGACTGCTGGCTGCGCAACGTTGAGCTCACCATCTCGGTGGTCTTCAGCAATTCACCGAGCTGGTCGCGGCGCTGCGCGATGATCGATGACAGGGTGTGAGTGTTCTCCAACGCCTTCGGAACGACCGGGGGCAGGGTCTGCATCTGCCGGCCGAGAACCGCGAGTGTCTCGGCGAACTGGTCGGAGTCGACCTGTTCGTAGGTGGTCGTGACGTCGGCCAACGCTTCCTGGAGGTCGTATGGCACATCGGTGTGCGTGAGGTCGAACGTGTTGTCGGGCAACGAGCCCGCGCCGTCGGGATGAAGTGCGAGGTACCGCGAGCCGAGGATCGTCGTTATCATGATCGACGCGCGGGAGTCCTCTCCGAGTGCGACGTCGCTGCGAACCTTCAGCCGGGCCTCGACGTGATCACCTTTCAGCTCCATGCTCGACACCTCGCCGACCGGGATGCCCGCCACGGTGATGGGATTGCCCGGCTGCAGTGCGGCCGCTTGCAGGAAGCGCGCGGTGTAGTGCCGGTAGCCGAAGTCGGCCACCCGCACCAGCAGCAGCGCTCCGATGAGGACCACCACCACGGCGACGGCGACGACGCCGAGCCAGATCTTGCTGTAGTTCTCCAACGGGCGCCGGTTCTTGCGTGTTCGATCAGCCATTGGCCATGTTCCTGCACTTCGGTGTGTGGCGGGCTTTGTTGCCGGGGGTGGCGGCATCGACGATGATCGGGGTCACGTCGTTCAGACCGGGGAAGAACGCGGTGCCGTCCAGCTCGCACGCATAGGCGTTGGCATAGGTGCCTTCTCCGGTGATGCGCGCGAATCCCTTGAGCATCAACGGCAGATTGGCGCCGACGAACGCCAACTGCGGTTCGATCCCGAGCATGTGCTGGGCGAAGCCGGGTTCGCGCTCGACGAGTTCGTTCAGTGAGGGATACACCTCCTCGGAGATCGTCGACAGCTGACGCACCACCTTGGCCACCGAACCCATCGAGTCCACCAACTCGGGTCGCCGAGCATCGAACGTCGACACCACCGACCGCGCCTGCCCGATGATGTGGTCGAGGTCGTCGTTGTGGCGGGCGAGGTTGGCGACAACGACGTTGAGATCCGTGATCACACCGCCGAGTTCCTCGTCGCGCCCGGCGAACGCGTCGGTGAGTTGGGCCGTTTGGTCGACGAGCGCGGTGATCGAGGCCTGGTCGCCCTGCAGCGACTGGATGACACCCTTGGTGAGGTTGTCGGCGTGGCGGGGGTCGAGCACGCTGAAGAGCGGCTCGTACCCATTGAGAAGCTTGCCGACGTCGAATGACGGATCGGTCTGTTCGACCGGTATGACACTGCCGGGAGGTAGGGGTCTCGGCTCCCCCAGATTGCCCAGGGACAGACCGAGATACCGCTGTCCGACGATGTTCTGGTAGGTCACCGAGGCGACGGTGGTGCCCAGCAGCTGTTGATCCGCCTGCACGACGAACGAGACCTTCGCGTTCTTGCCCTGCAGCTCAATGCTTTCCACTCGGCCCACGCGCACGCCGGCCATCCGGACGTCGTCCCCCTCGCGCAAGCCGAAGACGTCGGTGAACACTGCCGCGTACGGCACCGTCGATCCGGCGACATCCCGGCGCAGCGTGACGTAGACCAGCCAGGTGAGCGTCAGCGCCACCACCATGAACAGCGCCAGCCCGACCAGGGCACCGCGAGACTTCATCGGGGTCCTCCCCCCGGCTTGGGAGCCACCGGCGCCACCGGGGACTGATTGACCGGCCGTGGCGGTATCGGGACCAGCGCGTCGTTCGCGGTCCCGGGCACCGGGGGCGCAGGCGACATCCACGGAGGCAGTGGCGGATTCGGATCGGCCAGGTTTGGGTTCGGGTTGACCAGCGGTGGCCCGACGGCGACCAGATTTCCATTCTCGCCCAGCACCGTGCCCGGCGGAGGCGCCAGATCCTTCGGTGGTTGATAGTTCTGCGGCAACAGCACATCGGGCAGCGCGGGTCGAGTCACCACCAGGGGTGCGGTGTAGCAGCTCGGTCCTACCAACTCGCCGTATCGCGGGCAGTCGGCCCTGGTGTAGGTGTAGGACGGGGTGAGCGACAGGTTCATCCGCATGTTGCCGACATCGCGCTCGGGACGCCAGACCTCGGTGAAGAACTTGTCGGACAACCCGTTCAGCTTCACGAACGCCGGCAGCCAGTGGTGCGAGGTGTCGGCGAGGATGCCCATGACCGGGGTCAGCTCCGAGGTGGTGGTGACCAGTCGGTCAGTGTGGTTGTTCAGCGCCGTATGCGTGGTTCCCATGGTGTGCATGCCACCGCTGATGAGCGCATCGAGCTGAGAGCGCTGTTGCACCAGCGTCTGCATCGGTTCGACGGCCATGTGCAGCGCGTCCATCAGCTCCGGTGCGGTCGCCTGCAGTCCACGGGTGGCCTCGATGAGGGTCGACACCGTCGTCGGGCCCGGATCGGTGGCCACGATCGCGTCGAGCTGGTCGATGAGCCTGTTCAGTTGTGCTCCGCTGGTGAGCAATTCGGTGCGGCGGTTCTCGGTGGCCTCGTTCACCGCGGCGAGGATGCCCACCGTCTTGTCCTCGCGGCCGCGCCCGGTGGCGGCCAGGATGTCGCGCAGCTTGCTGATCGTGGTCTGAAACAGCACGGTCGGCAGCTCGGTGTCCTCCGGGATGCTGGCGCCCGCGGCGATCGCCGGACCGGGCTCGCCTCGATCCACGAGTTGCACCGAGGACACCGCGAACACGTTGCTGGGCACGACTCGCGCGGTGACGGTCGCCGGTATGGAGCGGGCGTATTGAGGATCGAGATTGATGTGGACGTAGTTGGGCTGTCCGTGCGCGGCCGGTGTCACACCGTCGACGGCGCCGACCAGGACGCCGTGGTATTTCACATCGGACCGCTGCGGCAGCCCGTCGCCGACGTTCACGAGATGCGCGACGACCCGCACGAACGGATCCAGGCGTCCCGTCGCCTTGATCAACAGCGTCACCGAGATCAACGCCAGGACAACGGCTACCGCGATTCCGGCGGCGACCAGCTGGCGATCACTCGGCCCACGCCCGTCCAGGTCAAAGGAATTCGCCACCTATCCCCCAAACCTCGCCCCGGCGTCGACATTCCACAACGCCATGGTCAGAAGCATGTTGACGATGATCACGACGGTGATGCTGGCCCGCATGGCGTGCCCGGCGGCCACACCAACCCCCTCGGGCCCGCCGCTGGCGTAAAAGCCGTAGTAGCACTGGATCGTCGTGGCGATCCACACGAAGACGATCGCCTTGAGGAGCGAGTACAAGATGTCTTGCCCCGACAGCATCAGCGTGAAGTAGTGCAGATACGAACCCGTCGCACCACCGCTGATGACCATCACGACGACCTGTGTCGTCAGATAACTGACCGCCAGGCACACGACGTAGAGCGGGATGACCGCGATCACCGACGCCATCAACCGGGTGGTGACCAGGTACGGGATCGGACGGATGGCCAACGAGTCCAAAGCGTCGATCTCCTCGGCGATGCGCATGGACCCCAACTGCGCGGTGAACCGGCAGCCCGCCTGGGTCGCGAACGCCAACGACAACGCGATCGGGGCGAGTTCGCGCGTGTTCACCAATGAGGAGATGATTCCCGTCGCCGGGCCCAGGCCCAGCAGGTCGAGGAAGTTGTAGCCCTCGATGCCGACGAGCGCTCCCACGGTCACACCGAGAACGACCGCCACCCCGGCCGTGCCGCCTCCGACCACCAAAGACCCGTTACCCCAAGCGATGTCGGAGAGCAGCCGGACGAACTCGGAACGATAGTGCCGAAGCGCCAACGGAACCGCGGCGATCGCACGGACGAAGAACACCAGCATGTGGCCGAGCTGCCCGATCGGCGGCGCGACCTTTCCGTAGAGGCGAACGAAGGGCGTGAGCAGGGGCGGTACGAACGTCGACGCCATGTCACAGACCGACCCGCGGGAACAACATGATGTACAGCTGGCTGATCGCGACGTTGATGACCATGAGGACGAGGATCGATTCGACGACGGCGGCGTTGACCGAGTTGGCGACGCCGGTGGGGCCTCCTTGTGTGGACAGTCCCTTCTGACACGACACCACCGCGACGACGGCTCCGAAGATGACCGCTTTCACCAGCGCCACGATCATGTCGCCGGTCGTGGTGAAGGACGCGAACGTCGCGACGAAGCTACCGGGCGCCCCGTTCTGGAAGTACACGTTGAACAGGTAGCTGGCGAGGAAGCCGACGAAGCACACCACTCCCGTGAGCGCCACGCCGATCATGATCGCCGCGGCGAATCGCGGAACCACGAGGCGGCGAATCACCGATACCCCCATGACCTCCATGGCGTCGGTCTCCTCGCGCATCTTGCGGGAGCCGAGGTCCGCGGTGATTGCCGAGCCGACCGCGGCCGCCATCAGGATCGCCGCGGTCAAGGATGCCGCCTGCCGGATCACCGCCAGACCGCTCGCCGCACCGGCGAGCGACGTGGCACCGACCTGTCCGGCCAGCAGTGCGAACTGGATGGACAGGGTCACGCCGATGGGAAGGGCGACGAGCGCCGTCGGCAACACCGCCGTCCCGGCCATGAACGCGGCCTGGCGGATGAACTCCCACCACTGGAAACGTCCGGTGAACAGGTCGATGAACATGAACTGCAGCGTGCGCACCCCCAGGACGAACTGGTCGCCCACCGTCGCGAGGGACGCCAACGGGTGTCGTTTGACGTAGCCGCCGGCCCAGTTGCCGATGACCTCAATGCCGTCACCACGTGCCGTCACGATGAATCGCCGTTCACTTAATGTCCGCACCCCCTGTCGGCAGCATTCACCATGCCTTCAGGCTCCGCAGCAAATTACGCTATTTTCCGCCGGATAGCCATGGCTGCCATCTTGGCCTTCAGGCCAAGACCGGTCGTCTCACCACCTGCTGGATGAGCATGGACATTAACTTATGCCGAATGGAGGCGGTCGAGATCGCTCGGCACCCTGCCGCGTGCGGTGTCGATTCCGGGGACTTGGTGACTGGAATTGGAACACGTTCTAGTCTGATCGGCATGAGTGATGCCCTCCTGCGCCATCCCATCCATTCCGGCCACCTCACGGTCGGGGCACTGAAGCGGAACAAGAACAAGCCGGTGCTGTTCCTCGGCGACACCACGCTCACCGGCGGGCAGCTCGCCGAGCGCATCAGCCAGTACATTCAGGCGTTCGAGGCGCTGGGCGCCGGCTCGGGGACGGCCACCGGGCTGCTGTCGCTGAACCGGCCGGAGGTGCTGATGATCATCGGTGCCGGGCAGACCCAGGGCTACCGCCGCACCGCACTACACCCTCTCGGCTCGCTGGACGACCACGCCTATGTGTTGAACGACGCCGGCGTCACGTCGCTGATCATCGACCCGAACCCGATGTTCGTCGAGCGGGCGCGGGGGCTGCTGGACAAGGTGCCGGGGCTCAAGCAGATCCTCACGATCGGGCCGGTGCCCTCCGAGTTGGAGGGCGTGGCCGTCGACCTGACCGCCGAGGCCGCGAAGTACTCGCCGCAGCCTCTGGCGGCCGCCGACCTGCCGCCCGACCACATCGGCGGCATGGCCTACACCGGCGGCACCACCGGTAAGCCGAAGGGCGTGATCGGCACGGTGCAGTCAATCACGACGATGACGACGATCCAGTTGGCCGAGTGGGAATGGCCGGAGAATCCGAAGTTCTTGATGTGTACCCCGCTGTCGCACGCGGGCGCGGCATTCTTCGTGCCGACGATCATCAAGGGCGGCCAGCTGTTCGTGCTCACGAAGTTCGATCCCGCCGAGGTGCTGCGTGTGATCGAGGAGCAGAAGATCACCGCGACCATGTTGGTGCCGTCGATGATCTACGCGCTGATGGACCATCCGGATTCGCGCACGCGCGACCTGTCGTCGCTCGAGACGGTGTACTACGGCGCATCGGCGATGAACCCGGTGCGGCTGCGGGAAGCGATCGACCGCTTCGGCCCGATCTTCGCGCAGTACTACGGCCAGTCCGAGGCGCCGATGGTGATCACCTACCTCGCCAAGAAGGATCACGACGAGAAGCGGTTGACGTCGTGTGGGCGACCGACGGTATTCGCCCGGGTCGCGCTGCTCGATGCCGGCGACAAGCCGGTGCCGCAGGGCGAGGTCGGCGAGATCTGTGTGTCCGGACCCCTGGTGTCCGGCGGCTACTGGAACAAGCCCGAGGCGACGGCCGAGACCTTCCGCGACGGCTGGATGCACACCGGTGACCTGGCCCGCGAGGACGAGGACGGGTTCTATTACATCGTCGACCGGACCAAGGACATGATCGTCACCGGCGGCTTCAACGTGTTCCCGCGTGAGGTGGAAGACGTTGTCGCCGAACATCCTTCGGTCGCTCAGGTCTGCGTGATCGGCACCCCCGACGAGAAGTGGGGTGAGGCGGTGACGGCGGTGGTCGTGCTGCGCCCCGACGCCGACCGCTCCGAGGATGCCGTCGCGCAGATGACCACGGAGATCCAGTCCGCGGTGAAGGAACGCAAGGGTTCGGTGCAGTCGCCGAAGCAGGTGATCGTCGTCGACTCGGTGCCGGTGACCGCACTGGGCAAGCCGGACAAGAAGGCCGTGCGCGCGCAGTTCTGGGCGGGTTCGGAGCGCGCGGTCGGCTGATCCCGCTCCTCCTTCTCCCGCGAGCAGACGCGAAACTGCCCCTTTTCGCGGATTTTTGGGCAGGTTAGCGTCTGCTCGCGCTAGGAAGTGAGCACCCAGTCCGCGCGCGGTTTCGCGCGTTCGATGCGGGCGGCGTTGACGTCGTCGACGGCGCGAACCCATGCCTGCGCCTGCTCGG
>NZ_LZJE01000311.1:0-2067 GCF_001666865.1 Mycobacterium sp. E136 | reverse complement strand
ACCGAACGCGCGCACCAGGTTCGTGCTCGTCGGACCGCCGGCCCCGCCGCCGCGACGCACCGGCGCCGACCGCACCTCGGTGGTGCTGCGGCTCGACAACGTCCCGGGCGCGCTCGTATCGGCGCTGACCGAGCTCGCCGTGCGCGACATCGACCTGACCCGCATCGAATCACGGCCCACCCGAACGGAATTGGGCACCTACATCTTCTTCCTCGACTGCGTCGGTCACATCGACGACGATGCGGTGGCCGAGGCACTCAAGGCGCTGCACCGTCGTTGTTCGGATATGCGATTCCTCGGTTCATGGCCGACCGGAGCGGCCGCGGGCGCGGCGCCCCCCGGTCTCGACGACGCATCCCGCTGGCTGGCGCGGCTCAGGGATGGCAAGCGTTGAGCGGGCGCCTGGTGCTGGTGCGTCACGGACAATCGCTGGCCAACGTCGACCGTCGCCTCGACACCCGACCGCCGGGCGCGGAGCTGACGGACCTCGGCCGCGAGCAGGCGCGGACGTTCGCGCGCTCCATTGGCGGCCATCCTGCCGCTCCCGCGCTGCTGGCGCATTCGGTGGCCCACCGGGCTCGCCAGACCGCCGAGGAG
This sequence comes from Mycobacterium sp. E136, assembly GCF_001666865.1. Classification (NCBI taxonomy): domain Bacteria; kingdom Bacillati; phylum Actinomycetota; class Actinomycetes; order Mycobacteriales; family Mycobacteriaceae; genus Mycobacterium; species Mycobacterium sp. E136. Next base: position 1,470 of record NZ_LZJE01000311.1, on the reverse strand, counting down.
ATCGCGGGCGCCCTGCGGCTGCCGCCCGTCGAACTCGGCGGTGTCCACGAGGTCCAGGTGGGAGATCTGGAGGATCGCAACGACGACGAAGCGATCGCGACGTTCGAGAGCATCTACCAGAAGTGGCACGACGGCGATCTCGACGTGCCCATGCCCAACGGCGAGACCGGTGACGACGTGCTGGAGCGGTACGTGCCGACCATCACCCAACTGCGAATGCGTCACCTCGACGACGACTCCTGGCACGGCGACATCGTGGTGGTCAGCCACGGCGCAGCGATCCGGCTGGTGTCCTCGGTGCTGGCCGGGGTCGAGAGGAGCTTCGCGCTCGACCACCACCTCGGCAACACCGAGGCCGTTGTGCTCGCACCGATCACCGACGGCCGCTGGAGCTGCGTGCAGTGGGGCTCGCTGACGCCGCCGTTCTACCCCGAGCCCGATGTGCGCCCGGTCGAGGACGCGCTGCGCTCAGCCGATCCGATGGGCTGACACCGAAACGGTACAGACGCAGCCGATCGCTCGCAGTCGATCACGAACGCGTGCGCGACTTCCGGGGTCACACAATCGGGTTCGGTGCACTCGGGCCGATACGAAACGTGGTGGATGACGGTGCCATGGCAGTGCTCGAGGCCCGCCTCGCAGTCTCGGCACTCGGTCATGGCCCCTTGATAGCACCAACGGACGACAAAGCGTGGTTGCCGCGCGGGCTACCCCCAGCCGAGTTCGTGCAGCCGTTCGTCGTCGATGCCGAAGTGGTGGGCGACCTCGTGGATGACGGTGATGGCGACCTCGTCGACGACGTCCTGTTCGCTGTCGCAGTGCTCCAGCAGCGCCTCGCGGTAGATGGTGATGGTGTCGGGCAGCGAGCCGGCGTACCAGGAATCGCGTTCGGTGAGCGCGACACCGTGATAGAGCCCGAGAAGGTCGGGCTCCTCGTCGTTGCGGGCTTCGACGAGGACGACGACATTGTCCAGCGCGTCGGCGAGCTTCGGCGGAATCAGATCGAGCGCCTCGGAGACGAGTTCGTCGAACCGTTGCGCGCTCATCCGAACGGCCATGCGGTTACTGACCCGGCGGTGGCGGTGCCGCCGGCGGGGGAACCTGCTCGGGCGCGGGCGGCGGTGCAGGCGCGGGTGGCGGCGGAAGCGGCGCGACGCTGGGCAACGGCGGCTGGTCGACGCTGCTCAACAGCGCCAAGGGCCCCCTGCTGATCAACGGGCAGCCGCCGGTGCCGCCGCCGGACATCCCCGAGGAGCGGCTGAACTTCCCGCCGATCCCGATCACCGACGACGATTCGCCGAGCTCGTCGCAGGTCACCAGCGGGCAGACCTCCAGCGGCAGCAGCAGCAGTAGTAGTAGTGGAAGCAGCTCCAGCGACGACAGCGACGAGCAGTCGACCCACGGCCAGCAGGGCGCGGACGTCCACCAGGGCGGCGCACCCGGAGCGGGTGGGGGCGGCCCGCCCAGGAA
>NZ_LZJE01000310.1:0-703 GCF_001666865.1 Mycobacterium sp. E136 | reverse complement strand
CTGGGCGACCAGGTCGTCGGTCAGCAGGAAGGCGTGGGCGTGGATGACGCGCCAGCGCAGCCAACGCTTCCAGTCCTCGAAGTCACCGCCCGACCACTCGGCGGCGAACGCGGTGAGGTAATCGGGTTGGCGCACAACGACTTCGGCGGCCTTTTCCGGGGTGGTGCCGAGCTCGGACACCCAGCCGGCCCAGTCGAAGCCCGGTGCTTCGGTCGGCAGGTCGGCGAACGTGCGCAGGTTGTATGTGAGGTCGGCGTCGCGCCGCTTGACGACGTCCCAGTGCGCGGCGGCCAGCTTGGTCTCCAGCGCGACGATGCGGGCCGCGGTGTCGTCGTGATCGCCTGGGCCGTAGACCAACTCGAACATCGCCGCGATGTGCTGCGGATAGGCGGCGAGGATCTCGGCGTGCTGCTCGTCGCGGTAGTAGGACTCGTCGGGCAGGCCCAGTCCCGACTGGCTCATGTGCAGCAGATAACGGGTCGAGTCCTTGGAGTCGGTGTCGACGTAAACGCCCGTGCCGCCGCCGACTCCGGTGCGCTGCAACGCGCCGAGCACCTTGGCGAGTGCATCGGGGGAGTCGGCCGCATCGATCGCCGCCAGCTCGTCCAGCAGCGGTTGCACCCCGCGCGCGGCGACGGCCTGCTCGTCCATGAAGCTGGCGTACAGATCGCCGATGCGCTGTTCGTCGCTGCCCTGGGCCGCG
>NZ_LZJE01000309.1:0-37687 GCF_001666865.1 Mycobacterium sp. E136 | reverse complement strand
CAAGCGAAGTTGCGTCGTGCGGGAGATTCGGTGTCGTGGCCGCATCGAGCCGGTGTCGAACGGCTGCGATGCCGCGGTTTTGACAAGCCGCGGCGATCGCCTCGGACAGGCTCGATGCTCGTCCGACCACCATGATCGGCGCGTCGCCGGGATTTCGGAATTCCACCCACCCTCCTTTCGCTCAGCTCGCGATTCGTTCCTGTTCGCCGTCGATCCTTTCCAGCACAATCGCCGTCGCGTCCCGGTAGCCGGCAGCGTGGTCGTCCGCGCCGAGGACGAACTCATCCGTGAGTCGTGCCGCGATGCGCCGAAGAGCCGCATGGGTGCGTGCGCTCTCGCGCTGCGCGCGGGGCCCACCGTTCAGCGATGCTCGGATGAAGCTGCCTGAATTCGCCGCGATCTCATCGAGGACGCAGATACGCGCGAACCGAAGGCCCATGTTGAACCCCCGTCGGTAGGCGTCGCTGCGGCCGGACGGGGGCGACGCTTCGGCAAGGGCGTCGAGGAGCGCTACCAGCGTTGGGTCCGCCGACGACCCCCCTTGGCCGCCCATAGCATCCGGTTGCCTCATCACGCCAGCACGCATGACGACTCACACATGAAAACTGTCCTCCAAAGGCGTGGAAAATTGCGCATCGCTTTTAGCGGCGCGAGATATTCGAAATGCGGAATTTCAAGGATTGAGAGCGATTAACCGGTCTGAACGGTCACGCAACAGTTCGCCGGTGAATACCGGCGAACCGTCACGTCAAAACGCAGCTGCCGGCTATCAGCCAGCGCTTTTGCGGCGCGGCAAGAATTCGTCCACCGCTTTCTCGCGTTTGGCGGCGCGGCGTTCCTTCAACGTCATCGCCGGCTTTTTTCGTTCGCGACCCTGCGACTTACTAGCCATTTTTTCCTTTCGCTAGCACCCGCTTCCAATGCGCGACCATACCCGAGAAAAAAACAAAATCCAGTCCGGCCGCGGGACGGCCTCATCGCCCGAAATCCGGCGTGGGGCGCGGCCGCGTTTTTCCCGTTGCGCGGGCTCGGCAGAGTGTCAGACCCGCGTCAGCATGACGGCGTTCTCGACCGGCACCAGCGCGTACATCACCCGCATCCACCCCGTGACCCACGGCGAGGCCTCGCCCTTCGTGACCACGCGCGGATCGCGAACGTCGAACGACCGGCCCCACCTCGTGATCCGCCCACCGCCCGCCGCGATGACGTTCTTCAGCCAGTCGCGGTCCGGGCCGTAGGTCAGCAGAATGGCCACCCCGTCGCGGGTCGGAAACACCGTCAACGGGGTTCGGTAGCGCTTACCCGACTTCCTGCCGACGTGCTCGAGGATGCCCATCCCGGGAGCCCAGCCCGCCGTCAACCGCTGGATCGGGTTGGTGACGCGGCGGTTGAACCGGGCGAGCCATTGCGGTAGCTGCATGGGCCCAATCCAACCTGGCACCGGAACCCTGCTCAAGCGGTCGCCCACTACACCCTGTAGTTGACGGTTTGCGCGGGGCTGGGACACTGGTGGCCATGCGTGCTGACCAGATGACCACCGAGGTGTCGGCGCGGTTGTTCGCCGAGGCGTCGGCCGTCATCCCGGGCGGGGTGAACTCGCCCGTGCGGGCCTTCACCTCGGTCGGCGGCACCCCGCGGTTCATCACCTCCGCCAACGGCTACTGGCTGACCGACGCCGACGGTAATCGCTACGTCGACCTGGTCTGCTCATGGGGACCGATGATCCTGGGCCATGCGCACCCCGACGTCGTCGCCGCGGTGCAGCGGGTCGTCACCGACGGGCTGTCGTTCGGCGCGCCGACCCCGTCGGAGTCGGAGCTGGCCCGCGAGATCATCGACCGGGTCACCCCGGTCGAGCGCCTGCGGCTGGTGAACTCGGGCACCGAGTCCACGATGAGCGCCATCCGGCTGGCTCGCGGCTTCACGGGCCGGGCCAAGATCGTGAAGTTCTCCGGCTGCTATCACGGCCACAGCGACGCACTGCTGGCCGACGCGGGCTCTGGTGTCGCCACACTCGGGTTGCCGTCCTCGCCCGGGGTGACGGGCGCCGCGGCCGCCGACACGATCGTGTTGCCCTACAACAACGTCGCCGCGGTCGAGGAGATCTTCGGCCGGTTCGGTGACGAGATCGCCTGCGTGATCACCGAAGCCAGCGCCGGAAACATGGGCACCGTGCCGCCGCTGCCCGGCTTCAACGCCGCGCTGCGACGCATCACGGCCGACCACGGCGCACTGCTGATCGTCGACGAGGTGATGACCGGATTCCGGGTCAGCCGATCCGGTTGGTACGGCATCGATCCCGTCGACGCCGACCTCTTCACCTTCGGCAAGGTGATGAGCGGCGGGCTGCCCGCGGCGGCCTTCGGCGGACGCGCCGAGGTGATGGACCGCCTCGCGCCGCAGGGGCCGGTGTATCAGGCGGGCACGTTGTCCGGGAACCCCGTCGCCATGGCGGCCGGGCTGGCTACGCTGCGCGCAGCCGACGACGCGGCCTACGTCAAGCTCGACGCCAACGCCGACCGCCTCGCCGGCCTGCTGGGCCGTGCACTAACCGAAGCCGGCGTAGCACACACGGTTTCGCGTGCCGGGAACATGCTCAGCGTGTTCTTCACCGACCAGCCCGTCACCGACTTCGCGTCGGCGCGCGCCTCGGAGACGTGGCGCTTCCCGGCGTTCTTCCACGCGCTGTTGGACGCCGGTATCTACCCGCCGCCTAGTGCTTTCGAGACCTGGTTCGTGTCAACGGCGTTGGATGACGAGGCGTTCGACCGTATCGCCGCCGCGCTGCCCGGCGCGGCCCGGGCCGCGGCAGAGGCGGTCAAACCGGAATGACCGACCAGCCGTCCGAGGCCGGCGAGGCCGTGAAGACCGTGGTGCACGTGATGCGTCACGGCGAAGTGCACAACCCCGAGAAGATCCTCTATGGCCGCCTCCCCGACTACCACCTCTCCGAGCGGGGCAGGGGCCAGGCCCAAGCGGTGGCGGACTGGCTGGCGTCGCGCGACATCGTATATGTGGTCGCCTCGCCGCTGGAGCGGGCGCAGGAGACCGCGGCGCCGATAGCGGCGGCGCTGGGGCTATCCATCGACACCGACGACGAGCTCATCGAATCGACGAACATCTTCCAGGGACAACGGGTTTCGCCGGGTGACGGCGCGCTGCGCGATCCCCGCAACTGGTGGCACCTGCGCAATCCGCGCACGCCGTCGTGGGGGGAGCCGTACCGCGAGATCGCCGAGCGGATGACCGGCGCCGTGCACCGGGCCCGGGCGAAGGCGGCCGGCCACGAGGCGGTGTGTGTCAGCCATCAGCTGCCTGTCGAGACGCTGCGCCGGGCGATGACCGGTCAACCGCTGCACCATTTCCCGACCCGGCGGCTGTGCAACCTGGCGTCGGTGACGTCGTTCTACTTCCACGGGGACACCTACGTCGGCTGGGGCTACGCGGAGTTGGCCGGGCAGTGAGACGGTGGGTCCTGCTGGCCTGCGCGGCGATGCTCGCGCTGGCCGGTTGCTCCACCGGTGACGACGCCGTCGCACAGGGCGGTACCTTCGAATTCGTCGCACCCGGTGGCCAGACCGACATCTTCTACGACCCACCGCAGGATCGTGGTCGCCCCGGCCCGCTGAGTGGGCCCGACTTGATGGACCCGGACAAGACCATCTCCCTCGACGACTTCGCCGGCAAGGTCGTCGTGCTCAACGTGTGGGGTCAGTGGTGCGGCCCGTGCCGCACCGAGATCGGCCAGCTGCAACAGGTTTACGACGCCACGAAGGATCGCGGGGTGCAGTTCCTCGGCATCGACGTCCGGGACAACAACCGGGACGCGGCGCGGGACTTCATCGTCGACCGCAAGATCACCTTCCCCTCGATCTACGACCCGCCGATGCGGACCATGATCGCGCTCGGCGGCCGCTATCCGGCGACGGTGATCCCTTCCACGGTGGTGCTGGACCGCGAGCACCGCGTCGCCGCGGTGTTCCTGCGCGAACTGCTCGCCGAGGATCTGCAGCCGGTGGTGGAACGCATTGCGGCCGAACAGGATGGCGCGGGGCCGGGGGAGAAGGCCGGCGCATGAGCCTCGATCAGGTGGACCAACTGATCGCCGGCGGTCCGGTCCTGCTGGCCCTTCTCGTCAGCGCGCTCGCGGGGCTGGTGTCGTTCGCCTCGCCGTGCGTGGTGCCCCTGGTACCCGGATACCTGTCGTATCTGGCCGCGGTCGTCGGCGTCGACGACACCGGCGCCGCGGGTTCGGTCAGCACCAAGACCACCCGGCTGCGGGTGGCCGGCGCGGCCGCGCTGTTCGTCGCCGGCTTCACGATCGTCTTCGTGCTCGGCACCGTTGCGGTGCTCGGCATGACGACGTCGTTGATCACCAATCAGCTTCTGCTGCAGCGCATCGGTGGGGTCGTGACGATCGTGATGGGGCTGGCGTTCGTCGGGTTCATCCCCGCGTTGCAGCGCGAGGCCCGCTTCACCCCGCGGCAGATCTCGACGCTGGGTGGCGCGCCACTGCTCGGCGCGGTGTTCGCCTTGGGCTGGACGCCGTGCCTCGGGCCCACCCTCACCGGCGTGATCGCGGTCGCCTCGGCGACCGACGGCTCCAACGTCGCCCGCGGTGTCGCGCTGGTCGTCGCCTATTGTTTGGGTCTCGGAATCCCGTTCGTGCTCTTGGCGTTCGGATCTGCCCGCGCGGTGCAGGGTCTGGCGTGGCTGCGCAGGCACACCCGCGCGATCCAGATCTTCGGCGGGGTGCTGCTGATTCTGGTCGGCGTCGCGCTGGTCACGGGGGTGTGGAACGACTTCGTGTCGTGGGTCCGCGACGCGTTCGTCAGCGATGTGACGCTGCCGATATGAGCACCCCATCCCCGCGTGGGCCCACGCGTAAGCAGGGGAGAGACGCGAAACTGCCCGAAAATCGCGGAAATGGGGCAGTTTCGCGTCTGCTCGCGCTGGTACGCAACACCTGGCGGACCCTCACGTCGATGGGTACCGCGCTGGTGCTGCTGTTCCTGCTCGCGCTCGGCGCGATCCCCGGGGCCCTGCTGCCGCAGCGCAGCCTCAACGAGTCCAAGGTCGACCAGTACATCGCCGAGCATCCGACGATCGGGCCCTGGCTCGACCGGGTGCAGGCGTTCGACGTGTTCTCCAGCTTCTGGTTCACCGCGATCTACGTGCTGCTGTTCGTCTCGCTCGTCGGCTGCCTCACCCCGCGCCTGGTGGAGCACTTCCGCAGCATGCGGGCCAATCCCGTGCCTGCCCCCCGCAACCTGGGCCGGCTGCCCAAACACCACAGCGCCGAGGTGTCCGCGGAGGCGGACGATCTGTCCGCGACGATCAGCGAGCGGTTGCGGGGCTGGCGCAAGGTCACCCGCGAAGACGATGGAACCATCGAAATCGCCGCGGAGAAGGGCTATCTGCGCGAGTTCGGCAACATCGTCTTCCACTTCTCACTGCTGGGCCTGCTCGTCGCGGTCGCGGCGGGCAAGCTGTTTGGATACGAGGGCAACGTCATCGTCATCGCCGACGGCGGTCCCGGATTCTGTTCGGCCTCGCCCGCGGCGTTCGACTCCTTCCGCGCGGGCAACACCGTCGACGGCACCTCGCTGCATCCGATCTGCCTGCGGGTCAACGATTTCCAAGCCGACTATCTACCGACGGGTCAGGCGACGTCGTTTGCCGCCGATATCGAATACCAGGCGGGCGCCGACCTGCAGTCCGGCGATTGGCGGCCGTACCACCTCAAGGTCAACCATCCGCTGCGCGTCGGCGGCGACCGCGTATACCTGCAGGGCCACGGCTATGCGCCGACCTTCACCGTGACCTTCCCCGATGGGCAGACCCGCACGCAGACGTTGCAGTGGCGGCCCGAGGACCAGATCACGTTCCTGTCGTCGGGCGCCATGCGGTTCGACCCGCCCGCCGGCACGTACCCGGACCCCGACGACCGTCGTAAGAACCAGCTCGCGATCCAGGGCCTGTTCGCGCCGACCGAACTGCTGCACGGGACGCTGCTGTCCTCGAGCTTCCCTGCACTCAACGATCCCGCCGTCGCGATCGACATCTACCGCGGCGACACCGGCCTGGACACCGGACGGCCGCAGTCGCTGTTCAACCTCGATCCCCGCTTGATCGAGCAGGGCCGGCTCACCAAGAAGGCGCGCGTCAACCTGGGTGCGGGCGAGTCGACGCGTCTCGACGACGGCACCGTCGTGCGGTTCGACGGCGCGGTCCCGTTCATCAACGTCCAGGTGTCCCACGACCCGGCGCAGGTCTGGGTTCTGGTGTTCGCGCTGACCATGATGGCCGGGCTGTTGGTGTCGCTCGTCATCCGCCGTCGCCGCGTCTGGATTCGGATCAACCCCGCAGGTCCGGGTACCGTAACCGTCGAGCTGGGCGGGCTGGCGCGCACCGACAACTCGGGGTGGGGCGACGAGTTCGAGCGGTTGACGCAGCGTCTGCTTCCCGACGCGGCGCCGGCTAATCGTGCAGGAGAGAAGGTCACATGAACGGCGAGCGAGAAGCGGAGGCGGATCGCGCATGAACAGCGTGGACATCGATATCGACCTGGCCCGGTACTCGGACTGGGCGTTCACGTCGTCGGTGCTGGTCCTGGTGGGCGCGCTGCTGTTGCTCGCGGTCGAGCTGGCCTACAGCCGCGGTCGCAAGGTCGAGGCCCGCGAGTTGGTCGGAGCCGGCGTGCGCGCGGACAGCGCCGCGCCCGGTGTCGTGTCCGATGCGCCCCGACGCCCGCTCGACGAGCGGATCGGCGGCGCCGGTCTCGCGCTGACCTACCTCGGCATCGGCCTGCTGCTGGTCTGCATCGTGCTGCGCGGCGCCGCGACCGCACGAGTGCCGTGGGGCAACATGTACGAGTTCATCAACCTGACCAGCTTCTGCGGGCTGGTCGCCGCTGCGGTGGTGCTGCGCCGGCGCCAGTACCGCACGCTGTGGGTGTTCGTGCTCGTTCCGGTTCTGATCCTGCTGACAGTCTCGGGCCGTTGGCTCTACACCAACGCCGCACCGGTGATGCCCGCGCTGCAGTCCTACTGGCTGCCCATCCATGTCTCGGTGGTGAGCCTCGGCTCGGGGGTGTTCCTGGTCGCCGGCGTCGCGAGCATCCTGTTCCTGCTGAAGATGTCGCGGTTCGGTGACCCGCAGCGCCGGGGCGCCTCCGACGGCGTGCTCGCCCGCGCCCTGGACCGGCTCCCCGATCCGCAGACCCTGGACCGAATCGCCTACCGCACCACAATCTTCGCGTTCCCGGTGTTCGGCTTCGGCGTCATCTTCGGCGCGATCTGGGCCGAAGAGGCGTGGGGCCGGTACTGGGGCTGGGACCCCAAGGAGACGGTGTCGTTCATCGCCTGGGTCGTCTACGCCGCGTATCTGCACGCGCGTTCGACGGCCGGTTGGCGAGACAAGAAGGCCGCGTGGATCAACGTCGTCGGCTTCATCGCGATGGTGTTCAACCTGTTCTTCATCAACCTGGTCACCGTGGGCCTGCACTCCTACGCCGGAGTCGGCTGAGTCGCCGCACCGTGCTTGGCTAAGATCGAGCGCGAAAGCCTTTGAAGCCATGGGGGACCGCCGGCGTGCCTGAAGATCGTCTCGGAGACGACGCGACCGCGGCGGTCATCCCCGAAAACGCCTATGCGCCAGGTGGTTTCCGCGCTCAGAGCCGGTTCAGCGATCCCTCGGCCGATCCGCCGCCGCAGTGGACGGTGCCGACACCGCCCAAGGGTGCGCCGGTCGTCTCCCCGCCGCAGGACAACGCCGAGGCCGACCCGCCGCCGTATCTCGATCTGTCGACGGTCGCGCTGCTGGGCCGGCCCAAGCGCGCCCCTTCCGAGGGCTGGCGCAGGTGGTTGTATTACGCGTCGTTCACGTTGATCAACCTCGGCGATGGTCCCAAGGCGCGACGCCGACAGCATCTCACTGTGCAGATCCAACGGCCGTTGCGCGGGTGCCACCGCATCGCGGTGCTGTCGCTCAAGGGCGGGGTGGGCAAGACGACGATCACCGCGACGCTGGGCGCGACGCTGGCGTCGCTGCGCGGTGACCGCGTCATCGCCGTCGACGCGAATCCCGACCGCGGCACGCTGAGCGAGAAGGTTCCGCTGGAGACGCCGGCCACGGTGCGGCATCTGCTGCGCGACGCCGAGGGCATCCAGGCCTACAGCGACGTGCGCGCCTACACCTCGCAGGGCCCGAGCCGGCTGGAGGTGCTCGCCTCCGAGAGCGACCCGGCGGTGTCGGAGGCTTTCAGCTCCGACGAATACAGCCGCACGCTGGAGGTTCTCGAGCGCTTCTACAGCCTGGTGCTCACCGATTGCGGCACCGGGCTGATGCACTCGGCGATGTCCGCGGTGCTGGCCAGCGCCGACACGCTGATCGTGATCAGTTCCGGTTCGGTCGACGGCGCCCGCAGCGCCTCGGCCACGCTGGACTGGCTCGACGCCCACGGACACCAGGACATGGTGCGCAACTCGATCGCGGTGATCAACGCGGTGCGGCCGCGGTCGGGGAAAGTCGACATGAAGAAGGTCGTCGACCATTTCAGCAGGCGGTGCCGGGCGGTGCACGAGGTGCCCTTCGACCCGCACCTCGAAGAAGGCGCGCAGATCAGCCTCGAACGGCTGAAGCCGGAAACCAGGGAAGCGCTACTCGAATTCGCCGCCGCCGTCGCGGCCGGATTTACTACCGCCCGACGCTGAAACGCTAGAACCGCGCCGTCACGGTCGCGGGTTGTCCTCCTGGCCGAGCCGACGGAGAAACTCTGGATCGTCGTCCGGCCCGATCACCCGGGTGCGCGGACGGCTCGAAGAGACTCGCATCAGCCGCCAGCCGACATACGCCAGCGTGCCCAGTACGAGAATCAGGAGCAGATACGCCACGAGAACAAAACCTCCTTGGTTCGAATATACGCGCCGTCGGTAGGCTCGGTCCGTGTCTGACGGTCGCCAAGGAACTCGGCTCGTGCTCAACGTGCTGGCCTATGTGCTGGCACGGCTCCTGCTCGTCGCGGCGCTGGCGGCGGCGATTCTCGGCGTCGGACATCTGCTCGGACTGCGCGAATTTCCGCTCGTCGTCGCGTTGCTCTTCGCGCTGGTGATCGCGCTGCCGCTGGGCATTTGGCTGTTCGCGCCGCTTCGTCGCCGCGCCAACGAGAGCATCGCGGTCTTCGACGAGCGCAGGCGCCGCGACAAAGAGCAACTCCAGGCCAGATTGCGCGGCGAAGAGCCACCCTCGCAACGATGACCGCCACCGCGGCGCGGGAGGCTTTCGGGGCTCAATTCGCCGGTGCGGCAGGGTATCTCAACACCCCCACCTACGGTCTGCCACCGCATTTCGTCGTCGAGGCGCTGCACGACTGCATCGGCAGGTGGCAGGCGGGCATGATGGACGTCCCGTCGTTCGACGACCATGTGCGCGCCGGACGCGCCGGCTACGCGGCGTTGACGGGCGTGGCCGTGGAGTCGGTGACCATGGGCAGCACCGTTTCCGGTGCGCTCGGAGTGGTCGCGGCCGCTATCCCCGACAACAGCCGCGTCGTCGCGCTGCCGGGGGAGTTCACCAGCACGACGTTCCCGTTCGCCGCACAGGCCGGCCGCGGCGTCACGGTCACCGAACTCCCCGCCGATCAGCTCGTCTCGTCGGCCGCGGACTTCGACGTGGTGGCGGTGAGCCTCGTGCAGTCGGCGACCGGGGCGCTGCTCGACGCCGACGCGTTGCGCAGCGCCACCGCGGGCACCGACACCGTGACCGTCATCGACGTCACCCAGGCGGTCGGATGGAAGGCGCTCGATCTCGGCTGGGCGGACGTCACCGTCGCCGCGGCCTACAAGTGGCTGCTCGCGCCGCGCGGCGTCACCTGGATGTCGCTCAGCGAGCGCGTGAGGTGCACGATGACGCCGCACGCCGCGAACTGGTACGCCGCCGAGGAGCCGTGGCAGGCGATCTACGGGCTGCCGCTCCGGCTCGCCGGCGACGCGCGACGATTCGACCTCTCGCCGACCTGGTTCAGCGCGCTGGGCACCGGGCTGACACTGCCCTGGCTCGCCGCGCTCGACCAGGTCGCCGTCGAGCGCCACACCGTCGGCCTGGCCGCCCGGTTGCGTGCGGCGCTGCAGCTGCCTGCGCAGGAGTCGCCGATCGTGTCGCTGCCCATTGAGGGGGCGGCCGACAGGCTCGCCGCCGCCGGCATCCGCGCCTCGGTCCGGGCCGGGGCCGTGCGGGTCGGGTTCCACCTCTACAACGATGACGACGATCTGGACCGACTGCTCGACACGCTGCGCTGACGCGGCGGCGGATTGCGTACCGCCGCGCCGAGCCGGGTAAAACTCCACCATGATTTCGCCTGAAGAGCTCTACGGACGATGGATAGACGAACTGTGGGCAGGTGAACCTGTGGCGGCCGAGCTGGTCACCGACGATTTCGTGGGGCATTGGCCGGGGCGGGTGGTGCGAGGCCCGTCGCAGCTGCAGGACGTTGTGGGGGAGACCCATCGCATGCTCAGCGACCTGAAGTTCGTGATCGAGGTCGAGCCCTTCGTCGACGGCGACATGCTGGCGGCGAGGTGGGTCGGAACCGGCGCGGCCCAGGACGGGCCGAAACGGTTCACCGGTAACGACATCCTGCGCATCGAGGACGGCCGCTTCGCCGAGTACTGGACCGGCACCAGCACCGGCTAGCCTGCGGCGTCGCGCAACACCTGCTGCAGCTTGTCCAGCGGATCCCCGGCGCCGGGATCCAGCCGTAACGCGTCGCGCGGCGTGTCCGGGTCGGGTACCGCCGGTGCGGGCGCCGGGGCCCGGGGCGGCGGTGGCGGTGCCATCGGGGGTGGTGGCGGCGGCGGGGGAGGCGCGGCGGTCAGCCCGGCCAGCTTGGCCTGCAGCCGCGCGGCGGCGTCGTGGCGCACCGCGCGCCGCTCGGGATCGGGGTCGGAGTTGCCGGCAAAACAGCCGTCGGGGGCGTGCTCGACGAGGTCCAGGGCGCTGAGGTATCGCTCGCGCGCGGTGTCGGGCCGGTTCTCCCATGCGTCCACATCGCCTTGGCGCTCCCGCACGAGTTCCAGATTGACCAGCACAGGACACAGGTCCCCGGACGCGGTGCGGCTCAGCGCCTCCGAGAAGTGCGCATCGGCGTCGGCCAGGCGGTCGTCGAGCACCGCGAGGGTGCCCGCGGCGAACGGTGCCCTGGCGGGTTCGACGATGTTGAGCAGGTTCATCACTGCGACATCGGTTCGCAGCGCGTCGGCGTCGCGGTCCGCGAAGCTCGACACCGCTGAATTGCCGGCCAGAACCGCGGCGATGAGTTTCAGCGCGATCGCCAGCACGGCGAGCACCACGGGGGCCGAGAACAGCAGCAGCCTGCGCCGCAGGCGCAACCGGGATGGGCGCATCAGATCACCTCGTCCCGGCGCGCTACCCGGCTGGTGCGGAACTCGCGCAGCGTCAGGTAGATCTCGAACAGCAACAGCACCGCGGCGGCCATGGTGAAAACCCAGTACAGGTCGGTGTGATCAGGTGCGGTCGCGCCGGCCTGCGCCGACGGGACGCCGCTCACCTCGGGCGCGTCGTCGGTGACCGGCCGCGCGGTGTCCCGCGGTACGAACGGCGCGCCCAGTTGATCGGCGATGGCCGCCAGCCGCTGCTCGTCGCGCGGCTCGCCGTAACCGAACACCGCGCCGCCGTCGATCGAGCCGGGCACCGGGTCGAATTCGCCCTGCGGGGATTGTGACCCGGGCGCGCCGGATCCGAAGTAGAACACCAGGTTCGGTGCGGCCGGACTGCGTTGGCCCGCCCCGATCAACTGATAGCGCAGTACGTTGGCGGCGGCGGCTGCGTTCACCTCACCACCGGCGGCGTCGGGTAAGGCGGTGACGGCCGCAGCCACCGGCTTGAGGCTCCAATTGTCTTCGGAGAGTGGCCATTCCAGCGACGAACGTGCGGCGAAGGTGATCATCGCGAACCGGGCCTGCGGGTAGTGGTCGATGAGTGCGGCGATGTCGTCGCGGATGTCGGTGATCGGCGAGTCGGCGGAGCGGTCGACGATAAGGAACACGTTGGCCCGCGTGTCACCGTCCGAGCTCGTCGTGACCGATTGCTCGGTACCCCTTCCGAGCATGGGTCTGGCGGCGGCGATCAGCATCAGCATCACTGTCAGTGTCAGCGCCGACCATCGCCATACCGTGGTCCATCGCTGACCGGGGCTGCGAGCCAGCTGGCGCATGGTGATGAGCCGGAGCACGAGCGCGGCGACGGCGATGGCGACCAGGAGCACCGACGGTACGACGGGTGAGAACGTCATCGTCGCAACACCGCCAGCGACAGGCACAGCAGCGCCGACACCGCGACCGCGATCGCCAGCGGCACGGTCGGGGTGTCGCCGCGGAATCCGGCGACGGTGGCTGCGCTTTCGGCGTCCGGCGGGTGCGCACGGATGCCGTCGAGTTGCGATTGCAGGTCGGCGCCGACGGGCGCATACCGGCCGCTGGTGGCCGATACGACGGACCGCACGCCACCCGGTGAGGACACCAGCGCGTTGACCTGGATGCCGCGCTCCCGCGCCATGTCGGCGACTTGCTGTTCGGTGAACAGCGATGGTCGGGTCTCGTCGGGTGCGCGAAGCTCACCCGGGCCGAGGTAGATGATCGACCGCCTGCGCTCGCCGGGTGGTTCATCGGCGGGGAAGCCGGCGACGCACAGCGCGAGGATGTCGGCGACGCTGGTCGCGTAGTCGACATACGTCACCGGCGCGGTGAGCGCCGCGATGCTGTTGCGCTTCGCCGACAGCTGGGCCGGCGTCAGTGCGTCGTCGTCCGGCAGATTCGCCAGAGACGCTGCCTCGCCGAGTCTTTCGACCGCGAACTGATGGTCGCGGGTCAGCGGGATCACCCTGCGGTTGGCGGAGGTCAATCCGATCCGCTGGGTGCCGAACGTCCCCGCGCGCTGGGCGAAGTAGGACAGGAACGTCTGGGTGTTGGGTGCGTCGACCGGATCGCCGACGCACAGCATGATGTCCTCGGGCACCTCGGAAGCCTGCGGCGACCACCACAACCCGCTGGGGCGCGCGCTGGCCAGCACGGCCGTGCCGAACAGCAGCACGAGCAACACGATCGTGACGATCATCGACACCGTTCGCGCCCGCGCCACCCGCGCATACTCCGGCAGACGGGTCAGGCGGACGGTGTTCGCCAACGGTTGCAACTGTCGCTGCGCCTGCTTGGTCGACACCAGCAGGGCCAACGCGACGGCGCCTGCCAGACAGACGAATCCGATCACCGCGACCGGCCACCAGTTCAGGGCCACGAGCGGATCAGCTCCTCGGCCTGCGCGCCGACCTCGCCGACACGCACCGGCGAAGCCGCGTTGAACTGTGCGTCGTCCAGCGCGGCGAGCGTCGGCGCGGCGGGGGCGAGGCCCCCTGATGCGATGTCGTCGAGCTGCATGTACTGCGCCCGCGTCCCCGTCGCCTGGTGCAGGAAACTGCGCAAGGTGCGGCTCATCGCGGCGCCGGCTTCGGCGCCGGTGAGCTCGCCGTCACGGTGCCGGGCGGCGATGCGCTGGACGGTGCGCGCGAAGCGACGCCGCAGGAGCCGGGCGTGCAGGGTCCGCACAACCGGCAGGCGGCGAAGTCGCTGCGACGGCAGCGTCCATACGAAAACGCCGACGCACCAGGCGATCACAACGACGATCAGCAGCAGCCCGAGCCACAACCATCCGGCCGAGTACGGCGAAGGTCCGCCGATGAACCGCAACAGGTCATCCGGCACGCGCGAACACCTCGGTCAACGCGACGAGCCGGGCGCGGATCTCGCCACTGCCGCCGATCCTGGTGTGCGGCACCGTACGGGCGGTCATGAACTCGTCGAGCCGCTGGGCCCGCGCCTGCTCGGCCGTGCGGTACGCGGTGATCACCCGCGACCCCAGTGTGGCCGCGTCGAGGACGAACCGGCCCGTCGAGACGTCGAATCCGGCCCGGTCGCCGATGGCGGGCATGTCGGAGACCGTCGCCCACAACACGTCGTGGCGCGCGGTCAGCCGGGTGACGGCGTCGGTCAATCGATCGTCGACCTCGGGTTCGTCGGAAACCACGACGACCAGCATCGGATGCCGGTAATGGGTTGCCACATAGTCCAATTGGCAGACGATGTCGCTGCGACCCGGCGCGGTGCAGGCGTGGCCGTAGTACCGGTGCAGCACGCTCTCGATGTGGGTCTCACCACGACGCTGCCGGATGTTGACGCAGCCGCGGGTGTCGCCGAACACCATTCCAATCTGATCGGAGCGCCCCAGCGTGATGAGCCCGAACGCACCGAGAATGTTCACGGCCACATCGCGTTTGAGCTCACCGCTCGGCGTGAGGGCGGCCATGTTGCGGCCGGCGTCCGCAACGAGCAGCAGCTTGTGGTGCTTCTCGGAGACGAACCGTTTGATCAGGACATGACCCGAGCGTGCCGAGGCCTTCCAGTCGATGTCGCGGACGTCGTCGCCGGGCACGTAAGGCCGCAGATCGTCGAATTCCAAACTGCGGGTGTGCAACAACGCGTAACGGCCGCCTTCGAGCATGCCGCGGGTGTCGGTGCCGAAGTGCGTCCTCGCCGAGGTGAGGTGTTTGCCCATACCGGCCCTACGGCACTCGAACCGCTTGCAGGACAGCGTCGATGATCGTCTCGGGGGTGACGTTCGCGCTGGCGGCCTCGAAGCCGAGGATGAGCCGGTGCCGCAGCACGCGGTGGGCGAGCTTGGCGATGTCGCCGGGGATGACGTGCCCACGCCCGGACAGCAGGGCCAGCGCGCGCGCGGCGTTGCAGAACGCGATGGTGGCGCGCGGGCTCGCGCCGTACTCGATCAGCCGGGCGAGCTGGCGCGGCAGGTATTGATCGGGCTCACGGGTGACGGTGACGAGTTGGCTGGCGTAATGCATCAGCGCGCGGTCCATGTGGACGTGGCGTACCACGGCGCGCAGCCGGCGGATGTCGTCCAGGCCGGCGACCGGCCGGCTGCGGTGGTCTTTGTCGTAGAGCCCCGCATCCATCCGGAACATCACCTCCACCTCCTGTTCGGGGGTGGGGTAGTGCACGACGTCCTTGAGCATGAACCGGTCGGTCTGCGCCTCCGACAGCGGATACGTGCCCTCCTGGTCGACGGGGTTCTGCGTGGCGATCACCAGGAACGGCTCGGGTATCGGGTACTCGGTGCCCGCGATCGTGGTCTGACGCTCTTCCATCGCCTCGAGCATCGCGCTCTGCGTCTTCGCGCTGGACCGGTTGATCTCGTCGAGCAGCACGATGTTGGTGTGCACCGGCCCGAGCTGGGTGACGAAGGAGTTGGTGGCCGCCTCGTAGACCTGGGTGCCGATGATGTCGCTCGGCAACAGGTCCGGGGTGCACTGGATGCGGCGGAAACCGCCGTCGATGGCCTCGGCGATCACCCGGGCGGCGGTCGTCTTGGCCAGGCCCGGCACGCTCTCGATGAGGATGTGGCCGCCCGCGAGCAGGCCGATCAGCAACGATTCGCGCAGGTTCTCCTGGCCCACCACCTTGGCCGAGAACGCGTCGGAGACCGCGGCGACGACGCGCCGCGCTTCCGCGAGATCGCGCTGGTCCAGTTGGGTTCGTGCTGCGGTCATGAATGCCTCTCGTCTCCGACTGCCGCAAGCGGATACCCGAGCCAGAGTATTCACACACCGCCGATCCGGCGAACGGCCGACGGGTCTGCGATGGTGTCAGGCCAGGAACCGCTCGACGTAGGGTGCGAAGCGGGCGTGCAGGTCGTCGGGGTCGAGGCCGAACATCTCCGGTGACGTCGCCACCCGACCGAGCCGGCCCCGCTGGTGCCCCGCGAGGTATTCGGCCATGGCCGCGCGGGCGTCGTCGGTCATCGGCTCGCCCGCCAGCGTGTAAATCGCGGCAGCGGTGCCCATTTCGTCGGCCATGAAATCGTCGAACCGGACGTCGATCGAGCGCTCGTCGCCAATCACGTCGCGGTCGCGGATCAGGGCGGCCAGCATGAGTTCGAGCCGGTCGATCCAGCACGCGGCGATGTCCTCGACCGGCACCGGCGCGCAGTGCATGCGCGCGGAGTAAGTGAGCATGGCGAGCATCGACAGCACCACCGGGACGGGATCGCGGTGGGTCGTGATCACCACGACGCCGGGAAACACACGCTCGAGCACCGGCAGCTGCTCGAGGTGCTGGGGGGACTTCAGCAGCCAGCGCCTGCCGCCGCGCAGGAACTGCAGCGCCTTGAGCTGCAGGGCCAGGTGCTCGTAGTGGGGGGTCTGGTCATGCGTCAGGTAGTAGTCGCGCCACCGCGGCACGTGCGCCAGCGTCTCGAACAGCATCGACGAGAAGTCGTTGGCCAACAGCTGGATCTCTTCGTGGACGTGGTCGGTCGTCATCTCGTGCATCAGCGCGAAATGCGGCATCACGGCGTTCATGAACTCGACCGCGGCGTCCATCCGGGCGCGCCGGGGGTCGGGTTCGATCCCGGCTTCCGACGGCATCGGGAACGGCTCGTTGCTCTCCCAGTACGGGAGCGTGCGGAAGGTCGGTCCCGCCGCGAGCAGGTTGTGCAGGTGGGTGGTGCCGGTGCGCGGCAAGCCGGCGATGACGACCGGTGGCTCGAGTTCGATGTCGTGGATTTCGGGATGCCGGGTCAGCAGATCGGTCATCAGCAGCCGGTTCTTCAGCAGCTGCGCGAGCTGGGCGTGGAAGTTCACGATCCCCGGGTCGCTGAGTCCCGGAATCTCGTGCAGCGCAGCGAGATACACATCGAGACGCTCACGGTAATCGTCGGGGCCGAAGTCGTCGAGCCCGGTCTCGGCGCTGGCCTTGGCGTGCAACGCGTCGGCGTCGAGAGGGCAGTCGGGCGCCATCGACGCCATCATGTCGCGAATCGGCTGGATCGCCGCCGGGAAGCGCGGCTCGGCGAGATCGTCGAGAACGACCGGTGGCGCGGATGAGATGTCGGTCACAGGCCGTTATGTTACTGTCAGTTTCGTAATGACGACGGAGATTGGTCGACCTCGCGACAAACGCATCGATGACGCTGTTCTGAGGGCGACGGTCGACCTGCTCGGGGCGGCCGGTTACGCCGACCTCACCGTCGACGCGATCGCCCGGCGCGCGGGCACGAGCAAGCCCGCCATCTATCGCCGCTGGCCAGGCAAGGCGCACCTGGTGCACGAGGCGGTCTTCCCGCTCGGCGCAGCGACCGAACTCCCCGACACCGGATCGCTGGCCGGCGATGTGCGCGAGATGGTCAGCCGCACGGTCGGCGTGCTGACAACGCCCGCGGCCCGGGCCGCGCTGCCGGGCCTGGTCGCGGAGATGGCCGCCGATCCGACGCTGCACGCCGCGCTGCTCGAGCGGTTCTCGCACGTGCTTTCGCGCGGGCTGACCGAACGGCTCGTGGCGGCCGCCGCCCGCGGCGAGGTGCGGTCGCAGGTGTCGGCCGCCGACGTCGTCGAGGCCATGGCGGGCATGACCTTTCTCGCCCTGATCACCCGCGGGGACAGCCTGGACAACGGGTGGGTGGACCGGACCGCCGAATTCATCACGAGAGGAATCAGCGCATGACGCACGAATCTTCGGCCGCGGCGAGCCGCGAATCAACCAGAGCGTGGCGGGAACTGCTCGACACCCTGGGCAGCCTGGACCGAACGTTTCTCGAGGGGGACCGCGCGGTCACCGACGACCGTCACATCGCCGACGGCTACCGCATGCTCGCCACGACGCTCGGTGTCGCCTTCGACACCTACCTGTTCGCCGAGCCGAGCCGGCCGGTCTGGATGGAACTGAACACACCGTTCCGCCGGGACCGGCGTTGGGGCGGCGACAACACCGACGCCTACTACTTCATGTGCCCGGTCGACCCGAAGCGGCGGTATCGCATCAGCGGCAACAAGGGCGACAGCGTCTACTTCTCGGTGACCGCGTACAACGAACCGTCACCGGGTGCGTGGTCGGACCGGATCGTGGCGCTCGTGCGCGACGACGACCTCGACCTCGATGCCGACGGCAACTTCTCGTTCGAGTACGGGCCCACCGACGGCGGCGTGGTGCTCGTGACCCGCGACTACCAGGCCGACCCATTGACCGGTCGCCCGGTGTCGTGGCGCATCGAGGCGCTCGACGAGCCCGATCCGATCCGGCACGGCGACGCCGAGACCGCCGCGGCCTTGCGGGCCAGCGCGGCGTGGCTGCGCACGATGTTCGCGATCGTGCCGTTGGCGGTGGGTGTGCGGGTCGACGATGCGCACACGTTGGGTCACGAAATCTCGCAAGTGGCAAACCAATTCGCCGATCCGTACCAGGTGCCGGACGCGAACTTCGGTTGGTCGGCGCGCGATGCGTGCTACGCCTACGGCAGCTTCGTGCTCGAGGAGGACGAGGCGCTGGTCGTCACGCACCGGCCGCCCGCGTGCCGGTTCTGGAACCTCGTCGTGTGGAACCAGTTCATGGCGGGCGTGACCGACGAGAAGACGTCGATCAACGGCTACAGCGCGGTTCCCAACTCCGACGGGTCGGTCACCGCCGTCATCTCCCGCAGTGGCACGTCGCACCCGAATTCCATTAGTACCGTGGACTATCCGCGCGGCAACCTCGCCTTTCGGTGGTTCCTCGCCGACGCGGTGCCTGCCAAGCCGGAGGTGACGTTGGTCAAGGTCGCCGACGCCCCGACCGCCGTCACCTGACGGCGATTTGTGCGTGATTTCGTTCGCTCAGCGATCGTTTTCACGCACAAATCGCAAGCGCCAGCGCCACGGCGACGGCCCACACCAGCATCGTCAACCCGGTGTCGCGCAACACCGGGATCAGGTCCTTGCCGCCGCGGCCACGGCGCACCGGCGCGGCCGCGCGCACCGCGAGCGGTAGCGCCACCAGACCGACCGCCGCCCACGGCGTCGCGAGCATCAGGACCAACGTCAACGCGAACGCCACCACCAACAGCGCCTGATACAACAACCGGGTGCGGGCATCGCCGAGGCGCACCGCCAACGTGATCTTCCCCGACTCCTTGTCGGTCGGGATGTCGCGCAGATTGTTGGCCACCAGAACCGCCGACGACATACAGCCCATCGCCACGGCGACCGCGGCGCCCACCCAATCGACCCGCAGCGCCTGGACGTACTGCGTGCCCAACACCGCGACCAACCCGAAGAACACGAACACCGCGACCTCGCCCAGACCGAGGTAGCCGTACGGCTTCGACCCGCCGGTGTACAGCCACGCCCCCGCGATGCACACCGCGCCGACCGCGATCAGCCAAGGCGCGCTCACCGCGGCCAGCACCAGGCCGGCAGCCGCCGCCACCACGAGGCTCACCACCGCGGCGGTCAGCACGGCGCGCGGGCTGGCGACCTTCGAACCGACCAATCGCAGCGGGCCCGCCCGCACGTCGTCGGTGCCCCGGATCCCGTCGGAGTAGTCGTTGGCGTAGTTGACGCCGACGATCATCGCGACCGCGACCACGAGTGCCAGCAACGCTTTCCACCAGCACGCGGCCTGCAGCCATGCCGCCGCACCGGTGCCCGCGATCACCGGCGCGATCGCGTTGGGCAGCGTGCGCGGTCGCGCGCCCTCGACCCACTGCGCAAATGTCGCCACGAGCGCCAGTCTCGCATGACCGCAGACCGTGGCAGACTGAGCGGCATGGAGGACCGACTCAGCAAGGCGGAGATCCGCAAGGACGCCGTGCAGGAGATCTTCGACTCCGGCGTATCGACCGTCGGCGAGGTGGCGTCGATCATCACCACCGCGGTCAAGGACGTCGCCAACGCGATCGGCGGCTTCGCGACCGACGCGTTCGAGATCCGCGACACCGTGCGGCGCGCGTCGCAGCAGCTCGACGAGACCGACGAACAACCGTCCGCCTAGACGTGCTGGGAGTCATCGGCGGAAGCGGTTTCTACAGCTTCTTCGGGTCCGACGCCCGCAGCGTCAGCGTCGACACACCGTACGGTCCGCCCGCCGCCCCGATCACCGTCGGCGCCGTCGGTGCGCACGAGGTCGCGTTCCTGCCGCGCCACGGGGTCAACCACGAGTTCTCCCCGCACACCGTGCCGTACCGGGCCAACATGTGGGCGCTGCGGTCGCTCGGCGTGCGGCGCATCTTCGGACCGTGCGCGGTCGGCAGCCTCACACCTGAACTCGGACCGGGCTCGATGGTGGTGCCCGACCAGCTCGTCGACCGCACCAGCGGCCGCGCCGACACGTACTTCGACTCCGGCGGTATCCACGTCGCGTTTGCCGACCCGTACTGCCCGACCCTGCGCGCGGCGGCGGCGAACCTGCCCGGCGTCGTCGACGGCGGCACCATGGTGGTGGTGCAGGGGCCGAGGTTCTCCACCAGGGCCGAGAGCCAGTGGTTCGCGGGTCAGGGCTTCACCCTGGTCAACATGACCGGCTACCCTGAGGCGGTCCTGGCCCGCGAACTCGAGATGTGTTATGCCGCAATCGCGTTGGTGACCGATCTGGATGCCGGCATCGACAGCGGCACCGCCGTGCGGGCCGTCGACGTGTTCGCCGAGTTCGAACGCAACCTGGTGCCGTTCAAGAAGCTCGTGCACGACGCCTTAAAAAACACAATCCAGGTCGACGTCGAGCGGGCCTGTACGCACTGTCTCGCACACGACGGCGTCCGGCTGCCGTTCGAACTCCCGTGAGAGTCCTGCTGACCGGCGCCGCCGGTTTCATCGGGGCCCGCATCCACGAGGCGCTGCGCCACGCCGGCCACGACGTGATCGCCGTCGACGCGATGCTGGCCGCCGCGCACGGGCCGGGCGCCGAACCGCCGCCCGGCTGCGAGGTGGTCGACATCCGCGACGCGGCCGCGCTCGCGCCGCTGATGAAGGGCGTCGACGTCGTGTGCCACCAGGCCGCTGTGGTGGGCGCGGGCGTCAACGCCGCCGACGCCCCGTCGTACGGCTCGCACAACGACTACGGGACCACGGTGGTGCTGGCCGAGATGTTCGCGGCGGGCTGTGCGCGGCTCGTACTGGCGTCGTCGATGGTCGTCTACGGCCAGGGCCGCTACGACTGCAACGAACACGGACCGGTCGACCCGCGGCCCCGCACGCGCGCCGATCTCGACGCCGGCGTATTCGACCACCGCTGCCCGCTCTGCGGTGAACTCGTCGCGTGGCGACTGGTGTCCGAGGACGCGCCGATGCGGCCCCGCAGCCTGTACGCCGCGAGCAAGACGGCACAGGAACACTACGCGCTCGCGTGGGCGGAGGCCGTCGGCGGCGCGGTCACCGCGCTGCGCTACCACAACGTCTACGGCCCTTACATGCCGCGTGACACCCCGTACTCGGGGGTGGCCGCGATCTTCCGGTCCGAACTCGAATCCGGCGACGTGCCACGCGTTTTCGAGGACGGCAGGCAGATGCGCGATTTCGTGCACGTCGACGACGTCGCGGCGGCCAACGTGGCGGCCGTGGAATCCGGGCGCGGGGGATTCGAGGCGTTCAACGTGTGCTCGGGTCGGCCGATATCGATCCTCGAGGTGGCCACCGCGCTGTGCGAGACACGCGGTGACGCACCGCCGGTCGTCACCGGTCAGTACCGCAGCGGCGACGTCCGCCATATCGTCGCCGACCCCGCGCGCGCCGCCGAGGTCCTCGGTTTCCAGGCGGCGGTCGACCCCCTCGACGGGCTGCGCGAGTTCGCGTTCGCGCCGTTGCGAACCTGATGCGCTGGACGGTCCGCGTCCTCGTTATCGTCACGCTCGTGGCGTCCGGTCTGACGGGTCTTCTGTGGTCGCAGCAGCGGCGGCTGGTCTACTTCCCGTCGCCGGGCCCCCTGCCGCCCGCCGCCTCGGTGACGCGCAACGGGCAGGACGTGGTGATCGAGACCGACGACGGAATCCGCTTGAACGCCTGGTATTTCCCGGTCGACGGCGACGGACCGGCCGTGCTGGTGTTGCCGGGCAACGGCGGCGACCGGTCGATGCGCGCGCCGCTGGCGCTGGCACTCAACCGAATGGGTTCGTCGGTGCTGCTCGTGGACTACCGCGGTTTCGGGGGCAATCCGGGCCGACCGTCCGAGGCAGGCCTCGCCAAAGACGCCCGGGCCGCTCAGTCGTGGCTCGCCGCGCGGGAACAGGAGATCGCCTACTTCGGCGAATCCCTCGGTGCCGCAGTCGCTATCGGACTGGCCGTCGAGCGGCCGCCCCGTGCGCTGATACTGCGTTCGCCGTTCACCTCGCTGCCCGACGTCGGGGCAGTGCACTATCCGTGGCTGCCGGTGCGGTGGCTGCTGCTGGACCGCTATCCGTCGCTGGACCGGATCCCGTCGGTTCACGTGCCGCTACTGGTGATCGCGGGGGACCGCGACGACGTCGTTCCCGAGCCGATGAGCCGACGGTTGTTCGACGCGGCCAACGAGCCGAAGCGCTACGTGCTGGTGCCCGGCGCCGGGCACAACGACCTCGAGCTGCTCGTCGGCAAGCAGATGCTCAACGCGATCTCCGGACTCCTGTCTTCGACCTGAGCCGCCCTAGCCATACTGACCGGGTGAAACCAGCGATTTGTGAGCAGTTCGGCATCGATTTCCCGTTGTTCGCGTTCAGCCACTGCCGCGACGTGGTGGCCGCGGTGTCCAGCGCGGGCGGCTTCGGCGTGCTGGGCGGGACGGCGTATACGCCCGACCAGCTCGACCAGGAGCTGTCCTGGATCGACGACCACGCCGGCGGCAAGCCGTACGGCGTCGACCTGATCGTTCCCGCCCGCTACGAGGGCAAGGGCGAGGACCTGACGATGAGCGATCTCGCGGGCCGCATCCCCGACGAATACCGCGGCTTCGTCGCCGAGTTGCTGGCCGCCCACGACATCGACCTGGACGATTCCCCGCGCTTCGGCAACGCCGCGCTGTCCGGCAACACCGGCAAGGATCTGCTCGATGTGGCGATGAACCACCCCATCCGGTTGATCGCCAACGCGCTGGGCGTCCCGCCGGACTACATGATCAAGGCCGGTAAGGAGAACGGCGTGCCGGTGGCCGCGCTGGTCGGCGCCAAGGAGCACGCGGTCAAGCAGGCGCAGGCCGGTGTCGACCTGATCGTCGCGCAGGGCACCGAGGCCGGCGGGCACTGCGGTGAGGTGACCACGCTGGTGCTGGTGCCCGAGGTGTTGGAGGCGCTGGCCGCCATCGGCAGCGACATCCCGGTGCTCGCCGCGGGCGGCATCGTCACCGGCAGGCAGATGGCGGCGACGGTGGCGATGGGCGCGGCAGGCGCCTGGACGGGTTCGGTGTGGCTGACGACCGAAGAGGCCGAGACCGCGCCGTACACCAAGGAGAAGTTCCTGGCCGCGTCGTCACGTGACACCGTCCGTTCGGCGGGCCGGACCGGAAAGCCTGCGCGCCAGCTGGTTTCGGACTGGACGCAGGCTTGGCTGCCGAACGAGGGCGGTCAGAAGCCGTTGCCGCTGCCACTGCAGTCGATGCTCGCCGAGCCCATCGTGCGTCGGATCGACGTGCTGGCCGCACAGGGGCATCCGGGTGCCCAGGCGTTGGCCACCTACTTCGTCGGGCAGGGGGTCGGCCTGATGAACAAGGTGAAGCCGGCGCGCGAAGTGGTGCGTGAGTTCATCGAGGACTACGTCGCCGCCACCGAACGGCTGAGCAACTCGCTACCCGACTAGGCGTCGTAGGTGATCCGCACCGAGACCGGGTCGCTCTCCATCGCCCGCATCGTCACGGCGGTCGCCGACTGACCCAGCCTGCTGTCGCCGAAGCTGCGGGCGCGGGCGCGCACGTCGTCGTCGGGCTCGAATGTCGCGGTGCCCGTGCGCCATTCGTTGTTGGCGCGGACGCGCACGCGGGGGTTGGCCTCGATGTTGATGGCCCATCCGGCGCGACGGCCGTGCTGCGAGATCACCCACACGCCGGTGTCGTCGGCACGGCCCAGCAGCGGCACGCGCCGAGGTTGGCCGCTCTTGCGGCCGATCGTCTCGAGCTCGACCACATTGGCCGTCCGGATGCCCACGCGGTCGAGCGCGGCGACCACCGGGTTCATCAGGACGCGACCCAGCTGCCGCTCGAACTTGAACTTGCGCACCGCCTTGTCGGCGCTTCTCGTCGCCATCGCTACCTCCTTCATCGGTTCAGGTTAACGACGATAATTGAGTGATCACTCAAAAACAACAGTCAAACGTGGACCGAGCAGGAATGCTCGTGAAAAACGCTGGTCAATACCCCGCGATTGCTATCCGGCAAGGACGAAGATCAGCTGGTCGCCAGCGGCAGGCGCACCTCGAACCGGGCCCCGCTATCCAGGTTGTGCGCCGACAGCGTGCCGCGATGGGCCTGCACCAGGCCCGCGGCGATCGCCAGTCCGAGTCCCGATCCGCTGGGTAACGACGAGTCGTCGCGCGGCACGCGATCGTTCGACCCGCGGTAGGCGACGTCGAACACCCGCGGCAGATCGGCTTCCTCGATGCCGACGCCGGTGTCGTCGACGCGCGCCCACGCGCCGTCCTCGTCCGACCCCAACGACAGCGACACCCGGCCGCCCTGCGGGGTGTGTGCGATCGCGTTGGCCACCAGATTCGACAGCACCCGCACCAGCGCCCGGTCGCTGCCCAACACCCGGACCGGCGCCTCCGGCAGGTCGGCTGTCAACGTCACTCCCGCACGCTCGGCCGCGATCCGGTGCGCGGTCAGCACGTCGTCGACGACCTCGTCGAGCGCCACCTTGTCGAACACCGGTTGTACGGCGCCGGCGTTGATCTTCGACATCTCGAACAGGTCGTCGACCATCTCGGACAGCCGGATCGATTCCTGCTCAATGGTTTTGGCGTGCACGCGGACCTCGGAATCGGGAACCACACCGTCGGCGATCGCCTCGGACACCGCCCGTATTCCGGCCAGCGGGGTCCGCAGGTCGTGGCTGACGAACGCGACCAGCCGGCGACGGGACTGCTCGGCGGCGCGTTCCGACTCGCGGATCTCCTGCTCCCACACCGTGCGCCGGGCCTGGTAGCGCGCCAGCATCACCGCGGCGGGAATCGTCACCACCGACACGATCACCAGGACGATCGCGGTCTTCTCGAAGGTTTCGGTGATCATGAACCGGCTGGCGCCGAGCACACCGGTGAACGTCGCCAACACCGGAATCAGCACCAGCGCGACCATGCTCACCGCCAGCGACCACGACCGGGCGAGGCGGATGACGAGCGCGCCCGCGAGCACCACCGGGACCGAGCATGCCAGCGCCAACCCGATGATCTCCCACAGGTCGGCGGGCACTAGGCGCTCTGGCCTTCCGGTGAGCGCGCCTCGCTGCGCCACAGGTAGCCGCGGCCCCACACCGTTTGCACCCGGTGATGCTCACCGAGCTTGGACCGCAGCCGCTTAACGTGCACGGTCACCGTCGACAGATCGCCGAAGTCCCAGTGCCACACCTGCTTGAGCAGTTCCTCGCGGCTGAACACGGTGTCGGTGTGGGTGAGGAAGAACAGCAACAGGTCGAACTCGCGGTTGGTCAGCGAAACCGGAGAGCCGTTGACGGTCACGGTGCGCGCCGCCGTCGACACGGTCAACCCGCCGACGGTGATGTCCAGCGCCCTTCGCCCGGTCGGGGCGGGTGCGCGCCGCAGCACCGATCGCACCCGCAGCGCCAGTTCACGCGGGCTGAACGGTTTGGTCAGGTAGTCGTCGGCGCCCGCCTCCAGGCCCGCGATCCGGTCATCCTCCTCACCGAGCGCGGTCAACAGGATCACCGGCATCGCGTAACCGGCGCGCTGCCGGAGATTGCGGCACAGCGTCAGCCCGTCCGGGCCGGGCATCATCACGTCGAGCACCGCGACGTCGATGTGCTGCGAGCCGAGCAGCCGCAGCGCCTCGGCCCCGTCATGCGCGATCGCCACGTCGAGCCCATCGCGTTCGAGGTAGCGACGCACGACATCACGCACGATGCTGTCGTCGTCGGCGATCAATACGCGCGTCACAATTTTCGAGGGTAGCCCCGTGCGGCCGCTACCTGCGCCGATGTCACGGATTCGTCATCGATGGGCTGGTCGGCGCGCCGACGGGCTTGTTAACTTCGAACCCATGCCCGACTGTCCGGTGACCGTGGTGCTGCCGTGTCTCAACGAGGCGCAATCACTGCCCGGCGTGCTGGCGGCCATCCCGGACGGATACCGGCCGCTGGTGGTCGACAACAACAGCACCGACGGCACCGCCGATGTCGCCCGCGAGAACGGTGCGCAGGTGGTCGCTGAGAAGCGCGCAGGTTACGGCGCAGCGGTGCACGCCGGTGTGGTGGCGGCGACGACGCCCGTCGTGGCGGTCCTGGACGCCGACGGCTCGCTGGACCCGGGCGACCTGCCGGCCCTGGTCGACGAGCTCCACCGCGGGGCCGACATGGTGATCGGACGGCGTCGGCCCGTGCCGGGTCTGAAGTGGCCGTGGCACGCCCGCCTCGGCACCGCGGCGGTGTGCTGGCGATTGCGGCACCGCCACGGCCTTGCGGTGCACGACATCGCCCCGATGCGGGTCACCCGCCGCGACGCGCTGCTCGACCTCGGCGTCACCGACCGACGGTCGGGGTATCCGCTCGAACTGCTGGTTCGGGCGGCGGCAGCCGGCTGGCGCGTCGTCGAGTGCGACGTCGACTACCGGGCGCGCACCGGCGGCAAGTCGAAGGTCAGCGGGTCGGTGCGCGGTAGTGCGGTGGCGGCCTTCGACTTCTGGCGAGTGATCTCGTGACGGCGCTCGCGGTGACGGTGCTGGTGGTGGCCAAGGCGCCGGTGCCGGGGCTGGCGAAGACGCGGCTCGCGGCCTCGATCGGCGATCAAGCCGCTGCCGACCTCGCCGCCGCGGCGCTGCTCGACACCCTCGACGCCGTCGCCTCGACACCCGTCGACCACCGAGTGGTCGCGATGACGGGCGACCTGGGCCGGGCGAGCCGCACCGACGAAATCCATTCTCGCCTAAGCGAATTCACAGTCATCCCTCAGCGCGGCGGGGACTTCGCCGAGCGCCTTGCCAACGCGCACGCCGACGCCTACGCCGGCGATCCCGTTCTGCAGATCGGCATGGACACCCCGCAGGTGACCGCCGACCTGCTCGTCGCCTGCGGCCGGACACTCGTGGGAAGCGACGCGGTGCTCGGGCCCGCCGCCGACGGCGGGTGGTGGGTGCTGGGCGTCTCACGGCCGTCACTGGCCGAATGCCTGCGTACGGTTCCGATGTCGCGATCCGACACCGGCACACTGACCTTTGAGGCATTGCGCAGCAACGGCATTCGGGTCGACCTTGTCGAGCAGCTCGCCGACTTCGACACCATCGACGACGTCGATGTGGTCCGCGGGCGCTGCGTACCCGACAGCCGGTTCGCCCTGGCCGCCGAGGCGGTGCTCACCTGATGCTGGGCAACCTCTACGACTGTGCCCTCGACGGCGAACAGTGCTGGATCCGAAGCGACGACGGTGAGGTGCGGGCGCTTCCCGTGCACCGCTGGATCGGCGGCGCACATGCCGATTGCCGGTTCGACCGCGCCGTGGTCGAGCTGTGCGACGGGCCGACGATCGACTTGGGTTGCGGCCCCGGGCGGTTGGTGATCGAGCTGATCCGCCGCGGTGTCCCCGCGCTCGGGGTCGATCAGTCGGCCACCGCGGTCGGGCTCGCGCGTCGCAACGGTGCGCCGGTGCTGCGCCGTGACGTGTTCGGCCAATTGCCGGCCACCGGGCGATGGCAGACGGTGTTGCTGGCCGACGGGAACGTGGGGCTGGGCGGCGATCCGTTTCGGATGCTGCACAGGGCCGCCGAACTGTTGCGCCGCGGCGGCCGGTGCGTCGCCGAATTCGAGGCGCTCACACACGGAATTCACAACAAGTGGGTGCGGCTCGAGTCGGCGCGCACGGTGGGGCCGTGGTTTCCGTGGGCGTCGGTGGGCATCGACTGCGCCGCCGAAGTGGCCGAGCATGCGGGCATGGCGCTGGACCGGGTCCATCCGATCGGCAACCGCGTGATTGCCAGCCTGACGCTGGCTTAGCCCCTGGTCGTCGCCAGCCGAGCGGCGTAGACGATCGCGCTGATGCCGAACATCGCGGCCGTCATCAGCAGCCACCTGCCCAGGAACGGTTCCTGGGTCTGGCCGGTCGCGCCTAGCACGATCGGCGCGCCCTGCTTGATGATGCCGGGGAGGAACAACAGCAGCGTCAGCGCCGACCCGAGCGCGGGCACCCGCAGGTAGTTCACCAGCGGCACGCGCAGCCGTGGAATTCGACTGCCGCGCAGCAGGATCCGGTCGGCCAGCGCGTAGAGCGGGAACAGCACGAGGTCATGAGCGACGATCGCCGCGGCGAACCACACCAGGATCGACTGCCACCACGTCCGCGTGTTCCACAGGGCGGCCGCTGTGAGGGTCGCCACCACGTAGCCGAACAACGCGAATCCCGCCATCAGGGTCAACAGGTGCAACGGATGCGATCCGTAAACCGCGCGGAACCTTCGCATGTCAGTTACCCGCCCGGAAGTCGATCGAGCCCACCCACTTCGTGTTGTGCACACCGGGAAGCGCCGGAACGATGACCCGGGCCGGGAACCCGTGATCCGGAGACAGGTCGATGCCGTTGACCTTCAACGCCAGCAGCGCGTCGGGGTGCAACACCTGATTGCGTTGCAGGATCGCACGATTGAAGGCACCACGCCGTTCCACCGACCGGACGAACGCCGACACCGGTGAGGGCACACCGGCCGCCCGCGCGAGGTCCCGTAGCGGGACACCGGTCCACGTCTCGGTCGTCGACCAGCCCTCGACACAGGCGATCGGCAGGCGGGCGGTGTGCTGAGGCATCGCGGTCAGGGCCGCCCGGTCGAGCACCACCGGCGACGGTCCTCCGGTCAGGGTGAGCCGCCAGCGCTCGCCGGTGCTCTCCGGCGTGATGCGGGCGGCCGCGGCGGTCCTGTTGACCTGGAAGTCGTTCGGGCCGTCGCCACGGGTCCGTCCGCGGGGCAGCAGCAGCGCGGCATGCCTGGTCCATCCGCCGATCGTCTGCCCGGCCGTGAGCACAGCCACCAACGCCGCACCACCGCCGACCAGCGCGAGCGCACCCCGCCGGCTGATCGTCGCGGGCTCGGGATCGGCAGGCGACAACCCGTCGGGCTCATACGGATCCGCGACGGTGTCCTCCCGGGACGTGCGCAGCACCGCACGCATCGACCGTGACCGCAGACCCTCCCGCAGCCGCGGAAGCTTGATCGCGACATGCACGACGAACCCGGCGATGAACACCCAGGCGCCGAAGTAGTGGGCGGTGTAGAAGCTGAAGCCGAAGATGTAGTCGTACTGGATGTTCAGCACACCGGTGATGATCTCGAACAGCACACCACCGACCAGCATCAGCAACGAAACCCGTTCGAGCAGTTGGGCAACCGAGCGTGCCGGCGGTACCGCGAACAGCCGGGGGATCACCGACCACAGCTTCGCGAGCACGACCGGAACCAGCACCAGCCCCAGGCCGACGTGCAGGCCCTGGGTCAGCCGGTACAGCCACGACGGATTCGTGGGCCAATCGAAGGTCGGAAGCTTGAGCCAGCCCACGTCGCCCGGGATGGCCTGCCCGAACTGCGGACCGTAGGCGATGTAGGACAGCAGACCGGTCAGGATGACCACCGGCAGCCCGACCAGCAGCACCGAGCCGAAGACCGACGTCAGCCACAAGCCGCGCAGCGGACTACGCCAACGGACGAGCTGACGCGGCCGGTCGCCGGGTTCCATGTGTCCAGGGTCCAGTTCCACGCCTATTGGTGTGCGTTTGACCCACGACCGTTACCAATTCGTCAGAATGAAGTGATTGAGCAGCAGGGCGCCCACCACGTTGACCGCCAGCCACCAGCGGTGCGACCGAGGCGGGAGCAGCGCGCCGGCGGCGGTCAGCCAGACCGTGAACGGCAGCCAGATACGTTCGGTCTCGGCCTTGCTCAGCATCGACAGGTCGGCGAACGCGATCGCCAGCAGCGCGCCCAGGAGCACCATGGGCAGTCCGGGCCGCCGCCGGATCGCGTTGATGTCGAAGACGCGACCGATCCCGGCCACGCTGCCGAGGCCGATCGCGCACACCACTGACGCCAGGTTCGCCCAACCCCAGTACTGGAACGGCCGGTCGTTCGCGATGCCCTGCCAATACCGTTCCTGCACCAGGTGGTAACCGTCGAACCACCAGAACCCCAGCGCCACGAAGATTCCCACCACCGCTATCACGACGACGACCGCGGGCACCGCCGCGCGGAACGCGGCACGCCAATCCGGCGCGCACAACAGCACCGCCAACGCGGGCAGGGCCATCAGGCCGAGGCCGTAATTGAGAAAATGGCCCCACCCCAACAGCAATCCGGCCCCCGCCGCGGCGAGAACGGGCCAGCGCACCTTGCCCCCGACGGCCACCGCCAGCAGCGCGATACCCCACGCCGCCACCCCCGCGAAATAGCCGTCGGCCGACACCGCGATCCAGATCGCCGTCGGTGCAACGGCGACGAACGGAGCCGCCAACCGTGCGGTCGCTTCTCCCGCCAGCGCGCGCACCGCGACCACGACGGCGGCCGCCGCGCTCGAGCCCACCAGCAGGCACAGAAGACCCGCCCACGCACCGCCGCCGAGACCGATCCGGTCGAGCCACACGAATGTCAGCAGCGCGCCAGGGGGATGGCCCGAAACGTGGGTGATCCACGAATCCGGTTGATAGTCAAGGATTCTGTCCGAGAAGGTCCGTAGGGCGTGCGGTATGTCGGTGACGGTGGGGACCTGACGCAGGTATTCGTGGCGGGCGGCCAGGCGCCCGGCGAAACCGCGCTGCCAACCGTCGATCATCGCCAGCGAGAACGCCCACGCGCAGGCCGTCGCCCATGTCGCCCAGGGCACGGCGCGCCACACCAGGCGTTGTGCGACCGTGGGTCCCCACAACACCGCCGCTGCGCCGATCACGACCGCCGGGACCGTGCCCCACCCGACGTGCGTGTTCCACCACCCGAAGATCGGCGCGGTGTCCGCGAACTGGTGGAAGCGCGCAGGCGTGGCGTTGATCAGCGGTGTGACGATGCCCAGGTTCAGGTGCGGCACGACGAACGCGGCGACCACCAGCACCACGCCGATGGCGGCCGCCACGATCTCCTTGCGACTGACCCGCATTTTGTCACCCTATTCGCCGCGCCGACCGTAAGGGGACCTCCGATGAGCGTTCAAGATCAGCCGCTGTTCGCCGGCACGCCGCTGGCCGAACGCATCGAACGCGCCGAGACCCAACTCATCAGCGCGGTCACACACTCGTCATCCCCGTCGCCGGCGGCATCAACCAGATCTGAACTGTGCGCGGTCAGTACAGGCGCTCGCGCGTCTTGGCCTCGCTGTAGTAGTCCTCGAGTTCGGCATCGCTCCAGTCGTACCGGAGCGCCTTGAGTAGCTGCGCGACACTCGGCAACGCCGATGGGTTCCAGGTCGACGGATCCCAGGCATCCGAACGCAGAAAAGCCTTGGCGCAGTGGAAGAACACCTCTTCGATCGCGATTTCGAGCGCGAGGATCGGACGCTTGCCCTTCACGGCGAGACCATCGAAATAGTCGGCGTCCGAGAGGATCTTCGCCGTGCCGTTGATGCGCAACGTGTCGCCGCGACCGGGGATCAGAAACAGCGTGCCGACATGCGGGTTCTGCAGCACGTTGAGATAGCCGTCGACCCGTTTGTTGCCGGGCCGCTCGGGGATCGCGATCGTGGTGGCGTCGATGACGTGGACGAATCCGGGCGGATCGCCCTTCGGTGACACGTCGACGCGACCGCGCGCATCCGTCGTCGCGACCAAACACAGCGGCGAGTGCGCGATCCAGTCACGCTGTACCGGTGACAGGCGGTCCTTGACCTTGTTGGCGACGTAGTGGTCCGGTTGCCCGACGACGGCCCGTAACTGGTCGACGGTGCTGACTTCGCAACGCATGGGTCCATCATGCTCGACGTCGTCCATGCCGAACGCCGCGACGGTCTCAAGCGTGCGGGTCGGTGAACCGCGTCGTCAGGGCTCGCCGGTCGATCTTGCCGATCCCGCGCCGCGGCAGTTCGTCGACAATGTGAACCTCGCGCGGTGCTGCGGTGGCGTCGAGCGCCGCGGCCACGTGCTCGCGTAGCTCGGCGGGCGTGGGCGCGACGCGACCGGCCGTGAGCACGACGGCGGCGGCCACCCGCTGACCCAGCCGCTCATCGGGCACACCGAAAACCGCGCACTCGGAGATCGCATCGTGGGTCGCCAGCACGCCCTCCACGATCTGCGGCATCACCGTCAGCCCGCCGCTGCTGATCGCGTCGTCGATACGGCCGAGCACCGTCAACCGTCCCGCGGAGTCGAGCGCGCCCACATCGCCGGTGCGGAACCACCCGGCATCGGCGAACGGGTCCGGGTCGGTGGGATTGCGGTACCCCTTCGCAAGCGTTCGACCGCCCAACACGATCCGGCCACCGTCGACGATGCGGACCCGCACCCCGTCCAACGGCACGCCGTCATAGACACAGCCGCCGGCCGTCTCGCTCATCCCGTAGGTGCGCACCACCGAAATGCCCGCCGCCGCAGCGCGTTCGGCGAGACCGGCCGGCATCGGACCGCCCCCGATGAGAACCGCGTCCAGGGCGGCCAACGCCTCCGCGGCCCGGTCGTCCCGCAACGCCTTGTCCAGTTGCACGGCCACCAGCGACGCATAACGACGGCCCGACCCCAATGCGTCGATCGCAGAAGGCAATTCAGACGGATCGAACGTCGGCGCCAGCGTCACTGGTGTGGTGCCGGCGATGACGCTGCGAATCAGCACCTGGAGCCCGGCGATGTGGTGGGCCGCCAACGCCAGCAGCCAGCTACCTGGCCCGCCGAGCCGGTGGTGTGTCGATTCGGCGCTGGCGGTCAGCGCAGCGGCGGTCAGCAACGCGCCCTTGGGAATTCCGGTGGTGCCGGACGTCGGCACCACCACCGCCACGTCGTCGTCGACGTCGGCCCCGGCGCGCAATGACGTTGTCAGAAGCGAGGCTTCGCGCTCGTCGTCGGCGGGCACCGGCAAGACGGACTCGCGGCCGGCCAGCATGTCGTGCACGACGGGCAGGAACTCCAACGCCGCGGCACCGGACCCGACCGGGACCGGCCGCAGGACGGCTATGAGTCCCCCTCGGCGTCACGCGGATCGTCGAGCGGCCACCCGCGAACCGCCAGCCGCTTGCGCACCCGTTCGACGTCCTCCGAGGTCGGCAGCGCATCGGTGATCTGGGTGATGAGCACACCGATGTCGGCGTCGTCGAACTCGCCGTTGCGTTTCAGCTCCACCGCGACGGTTCGGACCTCATCCTCGGTGAGGCGCCGGCGCAGAAGCGAGATCAAGGGAACCCGGTCCGGACCCGGCACTCCTTCGGGGTAACCCGCTGTGATCCACGCGACAATTTTGGCCAGAAACTTCGTCACTGTGCCCTCCCGCGTGTCGCATCGGGTCTACCCACTCTCAATTGGATGATGCTAGTGCGCGACCCGAACAAGACGAGTTTGGCGCTGGTGGGAAACGCTCGACCGCCGGCGGGTGAACAATGGATGAACACATTGCCCGAGACGGCAAAAGGCCTGATGACACACCGGTCGAATGTGGCCGAGAATTAGGTGAAACGACCACTATGGCCGCAGAATTAGCGCTGTGAGCGCTGAGTTGATCGTCCTCGTGCTGTTGATCACAACCGCACTGGCATTCGACTTCACCAACGGCTTCCACGACACCGGCAACGCGATGGCCACCTCGATCGCCACCGGCGCCCTCAAACCCAAGACCGCGGTCCTGTTGGCCGGCGTGCTCAACCTCGTCGGTGCGTTCCTGTCCGTGGAGGTCGCGGTCACCGTCACCACCTCGGTGCTCAAGCTTCAGGACGGCAAGACCGGCGCCCTGCTGCCGTCGATCGACGCGTCGACCGGTCTGACGATCATCTTCGCCGGGCTGATCGGCGGCATCCTGTGGAACCTGCTCACCTGGTTGTTCGGCATCCCGTCGAGTTCGTCGCACGCGCTGTTCGGCGGGCTGATCGGCGCGGGTCTCGCCGCGATGGGCACCGCGGGCGTCAACTGGGGCGGCATCAGCCAGAAGGTGCTCATTCCCGCCGTCGCCGCGCCCGTCATCGCCGGACTGGTCGCGGGTTGCGGCACCTGGCTGGTCTACCGGATCACCCGCAACGTGGTGGAGAGCCGCCGCCGCGAGGGCTTCCGCTGGGGCCAGGTCGCGACCGCTTCGCTGGTTGCGTTGTCGCACGGCACCAACGATGCCCAGAAGACGATGGGCGTCATCGCGCTCGCGCTGATCACCACCGGCCACCTGACCGGCGACGTCAAGGAGAACGGCCTGCCGTTCTGGGTCGTCTTCAGCTGCGCGGTGGCCATCGGGCTGGGCACCTATCTCGGCGGCTGGCGAGTCATCCGCACGCTGGGTAAGGGGCTCGTCGAGATCCAGTCGCCCCAGGGATTCGCCGCCGAAGCATCGTCGGCCGCAATCATTCTCAGCTCGAGCGCCGCGGGCATGGCCCTGTCGACCACCCACGTCGCCACCGGCTCGATCCTCGGCAGTGGCGTCGGCAAGACCGGTGCCGAGGTCCGCTGGGCGGTCGCCGGTCGGATGGCCGTTGCCTGGCTGGTCACCCTGCCGGCTGCGGGACTCGTTGGCGCGCTGTCGTTCTGGCTGTCCCACGGCATCGAGGTGCTCACCGGCTCCGACCTGGCGGGTGACGGGTTCATCTTCCTCGTGCTCGTCGGCCTGTCGTTCTACATGTGGAGGCGCGCACAGCAGCAGAAGGTCGACCACGACAACGTCAACGCCGAATGGGACGACGCCACCAATTCCGTGGTGCCCGCAGAGCTGCGGGCGGCCATCGAGGAAGCGATGCCCGAACCCAAGCCGGCCGCGACGGTTTGAGGCCGAGAAGGAACATTCGATGATTCATCTGGAGAGCATCGTCAAGGTGCTGGTGGTCGGGCTGCTGCTCGGTGCGGGCCTTCCCGCACTGTTCGCGGCGGGGCTGATGGCCTTCTCCAGCGGCGCGGGCGGCGAGGCGGCCGACGGCACCGTGACGGCGCCGAACCCGGTTCGCAAATACCTCGGTGTAGCGCTCTTCGTGTTCGTGGGGTGGGTGATCGTCACCGCGGTGCTCTGGATCACCAGGGCCACGATCATTCACCACACGGGAATCGACTTGTTTCCCTTCATGCCCCGGAAATGAGTTGCGCGACATCATGAACGAGAACCGCAACGTCTTGGACAGCGTGCTCAACTGGCTGCGCCGCGGATATCCGGAGGGCGTTCCTCCGACCGACTACTTCCCGCTGCTCGCGCTGCTCAAGCGCTCGCTGGCCGAGGACGAGGTGATCAGCGCTGCGCAGGCGGTGCTGAAGGGCGCGACCTCCGACACCGTGACCGAAGACGATATCCGCGCCGCAATACATCGGGTCACCGCCCAGGAGCCGAATCCCGAAGAGATGCACCAGGTTGCGTCGCGGCTGGCGTCGGTCGGCTGGCCGCTGGCCAGCCCCGCACGCTGATCCGTCACTGCCGGGTGTCGCGGCGCAGCGGGTGGGTCTCAGGCACCTGAACGAAAATCAGCAGCACCCCGTCGGGGTCGTTGACGTGCATCTCGTGCAGACCCCACGGCTCCTCGCGGGCCTCCTGCGCGATCGGCACGCCGCGACCCCTCAGTTCCTCCTCGGTGGCGTAGACGTCGCGTACCTGCAGCCACATCGTGCCGCCCGCACGCGGTCCGCCGTGCCCGGCGAGCTCGATCAGTGACTGGCCGGCGTAGAACACCGTGCCCGCACCGTAGTCGCGGGCTATCGCCAACCCGAGCTCGTCGCGGTAGAACCTCAGCGAGCGCTGGTAGTCCGCCGGCCGAATGAGCATCCGGCTGGCCAGAATCTCCATGCCCTCGTGTCTATCACGCCGGTTCAGCCGATCCGCCGCTCGACACCTTCCCAGTACGGCTCGCGCAGCGCGCGCTTGAGGATCTTGCCGCTGGGAGTGCGGGGCAGGTCGTCGGCGAAGGACACCGATTTCGGCAGCTTGAAGCCCGCGAGCCGGTCGCGTGCGTAGGCGATGAGGTCGGCCTCATCGGGGGAAGAGTCCGCCGCGGGGACGACGATCGCCTTGACCGCCTCGCCCCACGCCGGGTCCGGCACACCGATCACCGCGACGTCGGCGACGTCCGGATGCGTCATCAGCACGTTCTCGATCTCGGTGGGGTACACGTTCTCGCCGCCGGAGACGATCATGTCCTTGACGCGGTCGTGTAGGTACACATACCCCTCGCGGTCGACGTAGCCGGCGTCGCCGGTCTTCAGCCATCCGTCCGGCGTGATGGTGGCGGCCGTCGCGGCGGGGTTGTTCCAGTAGCCGCGCATGTTCTGGCGCGAGCGGGTCCACAGTTCACCGACCGTGCCCGTCGGCACATCGCGTCCGGCGTCGTCAACAATGCGCACCTGGACCCACGGAAACGACTTACCGCAGGAGCGCAGCAATTCGGGGTCGTGGCGGTCGAGCTGGGTGATCGAACCGGTGGTCTCGGTCTGCCCGTAGACCTGCAGCAGATCGCAGTCGAATCGTTCGAGCGCCCGGACCAGGACGTCGTCGGTGATCGGCGATGCGCCGTAGACGATCGCGCGCAGCGCGGAGAAGTCCGTCGCCTCGACACCGGGGGTATTCAGCAGGCGCTGGATCACCACCGGTACCAGCAGCATGTTGGTGATGCCGTGCCGCGCAACGGCATCGAGCACCGCGGCGGGGTCCACGTCGCGCAGCACTACCGTGCGCGCACCTTCGCACAACCCGACGAAAGCCCAACCCGAGCCCGCCATGTGGAACATCGGCATCACGGCCAGGCTCACACTGTCGGCGTCAAAGCGCCATTTGTCGGCGATCCCGGTGGCCTTGCAGAAATAGTTGTCGTTGGTCAGCATGACGCCCTTGGGCGACCCGGTGGTGCCGGAGGTGTACATCAGGAACGCAAGATCATCGGGCCGTGTTGTGACACAGGGGTCTTCGGCCGGATAGCTCGCCGTCCACACATCGAACGCCGGCCAGCGTGGGTGCGCACCGACGGCGACGAGCGTGGCGGTCAGCCGGTCCTCGATGGCTTCGACGTGACCGAAGAACTCGGTGCCGACGATCACCACCCGCGCGCCGGAGTCGTCGATGATGTGCAGCATCTCCGGTGGTGCCAGCCGCCAGTTGACGGGTACCACGACCGCACCGAGTTTCGACAGCGCGCACGCGACTTCGAAGAACTCGATGCCGTTCTTCTCGATGAACGCGACCCGGTCGCCGAACCCCACACCGGCGGCGCGCAATGCCTGGGCGACCCGGTTGGATCGGGCGTCGAGTTCGGCGAACGTCGCGGTGCGCTCACCGGCGATCAACGCGGTCGCGTCAGGGCGTTCGGCGCCGAAGACGCGTGCGATGTCGGCGACGGTCGCGATGTCGGGGTGCGGCATCTTACTTGTTCGGTTGTACGCGTTGACGTTTCATCACCGCGTCGACCACCGCGGGTGCGAAGCTGTTGAGCACCTGGGCGCTGACGGCCATTCGCGGAGCGATCCGCACGGGCCGCGTCTTGGCGGCGGTCACCATCCAGTCGGCGGCCTCGTCGGCGGTCAGCCCGGGCAGTCCGTCGTAGGCGCGGGTGGGCGCGA
>NZ_LZJE01000308.1:0-2874 GCF_001666865.1 Mycobacterium sp. E136 | reverse complement strand
TGCTGAACATGTACGGCATCACCGAGACCACGGTGCATGCCTCGGTGCGCCAGATCACCGCCGCAGACGTGGAGAGCGTGGTCTCGCCGATCGGGGTGCCTTTGGCACATCTGAGCCTCTTCGTACTCGACGGCTGGTTGCGTCCGGTCCCGCCTAACGTGGTCGGAGAGTTGTACGTTGCCGGCGCCGGTGTGGCCGAGGGATACGTGGGCCGGGCTGGATTGACGTCTTCGCGGTTTGTGTCGTGTCCATTCGGAGCGCCGGGGCAACGGATGTACCGCACCGGGGACCTGGCGTGGTGGGGTGCCGACGGGCAGCTGCGGTACGTGGGTCGTGCCGATGAGCAGGTCAAGATCCGCGGGTATCGCATCGAACTCGGTGAGGTTCAGGCGGCGTTGGCCGCGCTGGACGGAGTGGATCAAGCTGCGGTGATCGTCCGCGAGGACCGCCCCGGCGACAAGCGGCTGGTGGGTTACGTGACCGGCACGGTCGATCAGGGCGAGATCCGCGCTGCACTCGGTGAGCGGTTGCCGGCGTACATGGTGCCGTCGGCGGTGGTGGCGCTGCAGGCGTTGCCGTTGACGGTCAACGGCAAGCTCGACAAGCGGGCCCTGCCGGCTCCGGAGTACACCGATGCCGACCAGTACCGGGCACCGGCCAGCGCCGTCGAGGAGGTTTTGGCGGACATCTTCGCCCAGGTCCTCGGGGTGGAGCGGGTCGGCGTGGACGACTCGTTCTTCGAGCTCGGTGGGGACAGCATCTTGTCGATGCAAGTGGTAGCCCGTGCGCGGGCGGCCGGTGTCTTGTGTCGCCCGCGCGACATCTTCGTCGAACAGACGGTGGCCCGGCTAGCTCAGGTAGCCGTCCTCTCTGATGGTGCAAGCGATGCGGTCGATGAGGGGACAGGGCCCGTAACGGCGACGCCCATCATCAGTTGGTTGGCAGGAGTGGACGGCCCGACTGAGCAGTTCAACCAGACGGTGCTACTCCAGGCTCCATCCGGGGTGAGCGAGGCTGACGTCATCGCGTTGTTGCAAGCCTTGGTCGATCAGCACGGTATGTTGCGGCTGCGCGTGGACGAGACCAGCGCTGGATGGTCGTTGCAGGTGTCCGAACCCGGGACTGTCGACGTTGCCGGGTGCTTGTATACCGCAGACGCGCTGACCGACGAGGCGCTCATCAACGCGCGCTCGCGGTTGAACCCTGCCGCCGGGGCGATGTTGGGCGCGCTCTGGGTGGCGCCGACCGGTCAGCTCGCCTTGATCATCCACCACTTGGCCGTTGACGGAGTCTCGTGGCGGATCCTGTTGGAGGACCTCAACATC
Organism: Mycobacterium sp. E136; assembly: GCF_001666865.1. Taxonomy (NCBI): domain Bacteria; kingdom Bacillati; phylum Actinomycetota; class Actinomycetes; order Mycobacteriales; family Mycobacteriaceae; genus Mycobacterium; species Mycobacterium sp. E136. The sequence continues at coordinate 1,549 of NZ_LZJE01000308.1, read as the reverse complement.
GCCTGGCGCCAACGTCGCATCGGGCAGACGATCGCCTTGCCCGCCGGGGGGACATCCTTCACCCGATGGGCCTCACTGCTGGCCGAGCATGCGAAGGACCCAGAAGTTGTGGGCAAGGCCGACGCATGGCGACAGGTGGCGGAGACCCCATCAGGCTTGCCGCCGGTGCAGTCGACGGTAGACACGTTCGCTTCGGCTGGGCGGTTGTCGGTGGAGTTGGACGTCGAGACGACCCGGATGCTGCTGGGCGAGGTTCCGACGGCATTCCACGCCGGGGTCCATGAGGTGTTGTTGATCGGCTTCGGACTGGCGGTGGCGGAGTTCTTGGGCACTGGTCACGCGCCCGTCGCCATCGATGTGGAAGGCCACGGCCGCGATGGGGACCTGGCCGACGGTGTGGACTTGTCGCGCACGGTGGGCTGGTTCACCACCAAGTACCCGGTGGCGTTCAGCGTCGGTCGTTTGGACTGGTCGCAGGTGAGAGCCGGAGGGACCGCGCTGGGCACACTGATCAAGGATGCCAAGGAGCAGTTGCGCGCTTTGCCGGATGGCTTGTCCTATGGTTTGCTGCGTTACTTGAACCCAGATGTCGACGTGACGGATTCCGAACCGGCGATCGGCTTCAACTATCTCGGGCGCCTCGGCGCTGCGGCAGCCGAAAAGTCCAGTGACACTTGGCGAATCAGCCCGGATGGGATGTCGCTGACCGGTGCCGCTGCGGATATACCAATGCCCTTGCTGCATACGGTGGAACTCAACGCAGCTACCGTCGATACCGACGCAGGCCCCCTGCTTCACGCCAACTGGACGTGGGCGCCTTCGGCGCTCAATGAAGCGCAGGTCAATCGGTTGAGCCGCTTGTGGTTTGAGGCTCTCGACGGCATCTGCAAGCATGTACGGGGCGGTGGAGGCGGGTTGACGCCATCCGACATCGCGGTCAGTCTCAGCCAGCAGCAAATTGAGGAGCTTCAGCGGCAATATGCAAATCGCTGACATTTTGCCGCTGACTCCTCTGCAGCACGGCTTGCTCTTCCATGCCGGTGCCGCGACGGATCCGAACTCCGATGTGTATGCGGTGCAATTCGATGTCACCGTGACCGGAGTCCTCGACGAGCACCGACTCCGCGATGCGGCGAATAGAGTGGCGGCCCGGCACCCGAACGTGTTGGCCCGCTTCTCTGATCAATTCGGCCAGCCGGTGCAGATCATCCCCGCCGATCCAGTAGTGCCATGGCGCTCCATCGACCTTTCCGACAGCGGCGCAGAGCTGGACGAGCAGATACAGGCGATCTGCGCTGCCGAACGCGTCGCGGTGTGCAACCTGGCCGACGAACCGGTCTTTCGGGTGGCATTGATTCGTACCGCAGCGAATCGCCACCGGTTCGTGCTCACCAATCACCACATCGTGCTGGACGGCTGGTCGATGCCGATCCTGTTGCGCGAAATATTCGCCAGCTATTACGGGCGGCGTTTGCCCCCGGCTACGCCCTATCGCAGGTTCGTCAGTTGGCTGGCTGAACGGGACCGCGAAGCCGCCCAGGCGGCCTGG
>NZ_LZJE01000307.1:0-21165 GCF_001666865.1 Mycobacterium sp. E136 | reverse complement strand
CCGGTCGTCGCCGCGGCGCACGGGTGGTGCCTGACCCTCGGCATCGAGCTCCTGCTGGCCGCAGACATCCGCATCGCTTCCGAGGACACCCGGTTCGCCCAACTCGAAGTGCAACGTGGCATCTATCCCTTCGGTGGCGCGACGACGCGGCTGCCGCGGGACGCGGGCTGGGGCAACGCGATGCGGTGGCTGTTGACCGGCGACGAATTCGACGCCGCCGAGGCCCTGCGGATCGGCGTCGTGTCCGAGGTGGTCGAGGCGGGTACGCAGCTCGATCGCGCCGTTGAGCTGGCCGAACGGATCGCCGAGCGGTCCGCGCCGCTCGGGGTGCGCGCGACGCTGACGGCCGCCCAGCGTGCGCTCCGGGACGGCGACACCGCCGCCGAGGACCGTTTCGTCGCGGACGTGGCCGCACTGTTTGCGACCAAGGACGGTGCGGAGGGGATGCAGTCGTTCGTCGAGCGCCGGGCGGCGCGCTTCGTCGGGGCGTAAGTGCTCGTTGACGAGGGGAATCACGCCTGTCGGTGGCGGGTTCTACCCTTGTAGATTATGGCTTTCGCTACTGAACATCCGGTGCTCGCGCACTCGGAGTACCGCCCCGTCGATTCGGTCGTGCGCACCGGCGGACGCTTCGAGGTGGTCAGCCCGTACGCACCGGCCGGTGACCAGCCGGCCGCCATCGACGAGCTGGAGCGCCGGATCAAGGCGGGGGAGCACGACGTGGTCCTGCTGGGCGCCACCGGCACGGGTAAGTCGGCGACGACGGCGTGGCTCATCGAGCGGGTGCAGCGGCCGACTCTGGTGATGGAACCCAACAAGACCCTCGCCGCGCAGATGGCCAACGAGTTGCGGGAGATGTTGCCGCACAACGCCGTCGAGTACTTCGTTTCGTACTACGACTACTACCAGCCCGAGGCGTACATCGCCCAGACGGACACCTACATCGAGAAGGACAGCTCGATCAACGACGACGTCGAGCGGCTGCGGCACTCGGCGACCTCGAGCCTGCTGTCGCGCCGGGACGTTGTCGTGGTCGCGTCGGTGTCCTGCATCTACGGTCTGGGCACGCCGCAGTCCTACCTGGACCGAAGCGTCGAGCTCAAGATCGGTGACGAGGTGCCGCGCGACGCCCTGCTGCGCCTGCTCGTCGACGTCCAGTACACCCGTAACGACATGGCGTTCACCCGCGGTTCGTTCCGGGTGCGGGGTGACACCGTCGAGATCATCCCCAGCTACGAGGAGCTGGCGGTCCGCATCGAGTTCTTCGGGGACGAGATCGAGGAGCTGTACTACCTGCACCCGCTGACCGGGGACGTCGTGCGCAAAGTCGACTCGCTGCGGATCTTCCCGGCGACGCACTACGTGGCGGGGCCGGAGCGGATGGCGCACGCGATCTCGACCATCGAGCAGGAGCTCGAGGAGCGGCTGGCCGAGCTGGAGAGCCAGGGCAAGCTGCTGGAGGCGCAGCGGCTGCGGATGCGCACCAATTACGACATCGAGATGATGCGCCAGGTCGGGTTCTGCTCGGGCATCGAGAACTACTCGCGACACATCGACGGCAGGCCCGCCGGGTCCGCACCCGCGACGCTGCTCGACTACTTCCCCGAGGACTTCATGCTCGTCATCGACGAGTCCCACGTGACGGTGCCGCAGATCGGCGGCATGTACGAGGGGGACATGTCGCGCAAGCGCAACCTCGTAGACTTCGGTTTCCGGCTGCCCTCGGCCATCGACAACCGCCCACTCACATGGGAGGAGTTCGCCGATCGGATCGGGCAGACGGTGTACCTGTCGGCGACGCCCGGGCCGTACGAGCTCAGCCAGTCCGGCGGTGAGTTCGTCGAACAGGTCATCCGCCCAACGGGTTTGGTGGATCCGCAGGTGGTGGTGAAGCCGACGAAGGGGCAGATCGACGACCTGATCGGCGAGATTCGCAAACGCACCGAGCGCGACGAACGCGTATTGGTCACCACGCTGACCAAGAAGATGGCCGAGGACCTCACCGACTATCTGCTCGAAATGGGCATACGCGTCCGCTATCTGCACTCCGAGGTGGACACGCTGCGGCGCGTCGAGCTGCTGCGTCAGCTGCGCCTGGGCGATTACGACGTGTTGGTCGGAATCAACCTTCTGCGTGAGGGTCTCGACCTTCCCGAGGTGTCGCTGGTGTCGATCCTCGACGCCGACAAGGAAGGCTTCCTGCGGTCGACTCGCAGCCTGATCCAGACGATCGGGCGCGCGGCGCGCAACGTGTCGGGCGAGGTGCACATGTACGCCGACAACATCACCGAGTCGATGCGTGAGGCCATCGACGAGACCGAGCGCCGCCGCGCCAAGCAGATCGCCTACAACGAGGCCAACGGGATCGATCCGAAACCGTTGCGCAAGAAGATCGCCGACATTCTCGACCAGGTGTACCGGGAGGCCGACGATGTCGAGGTGGGCGGCTCCGGGCGCAATGCGTCGCGGGGACGCCGGGCGCAGGGTGAGCCCGGACGGGCGGTCAGCGCGGGCATCATCGAAGGGCGCGACACCTCGAACATGCCGCGCGCCGAGTTGGCCGACCTCATCAGGGATCTGACCGAGCAGATGATGGCCGCGGCACGCGATCTGCAGTTCGAGCTGGCCGCACGCATCCGCGACGAGATCCACGACCTCAAGAAGGAGCTCCGCGGTATGGACGCCGCGGGCCTGAAGTGATCACCGGCAGGCGCTTGACCTCAAGTGCAGTTCAGCTCCTAGCGTGAGCGGGTGACCGACACCGCGACGACCGCTAGGGGACGCTGGCGCGATCTGCTGGGGCCGAAATACCTCGGCGCCAGCACCGTGCTCGCCGGTGGCGTTGCGCTGTACGCGACCAACGAGTTCCTCACCATCAGCCTGATGCCCAGTGCGGTGGTCGATATCGGCGGTCACCGGTTCTATGCCTGGGTGACGACGGTGTACCTGGTGGCCTCGGTGGTCGCGGCGACGACCGTGCACTCGACGCTGATGCGGCTCGGCCCGCGGATGTCATACCTGTTGGCGCTCGGCGTGTTCGGCGTCGGCAGCGTGGCCTGCGCCCTGGCGCCCACCATGGAGACCCTGCTCGTCGGCCGCACGGTGCAGGGCCTGGCCGGTGGGCTGCTGGCCGGGCTGGGTTACGCGGTGATCAACGCGGCGCTGCCGGAGTGGTTGTGGACCAAGGCCTCGGCGCTGGTGTCGGCGATGTGGGGGGTCGGCACGCTGCTGGGACCCGCCGCGGGCGGGCTGTTCTCTCAATACAGTTCGTGGCGTTGGGCTTTCGGCGCGCTGGCGATCCTGACCGCGATGATCGCTGTGCTGGTGCCCGTGGCCTTGCCCGCGCGCCGCGACACCGGCGTCGATGTCCCGCGCACGTTCATTCCCGTGTGGTCGCTGCTGTTGTTGGGTGTCGCCGCGCTGGCCGTCAGCGCCGCGGGCATCCCGCGGAATGCCTGGCTCACGGTCGTGTTGCTCGGGCTCGGCGGTGTCCTGGTGGGCGTATTCCTGGTGGTCGATCGCCGGCAATCCGCGGCGGTGTTGCCGCCCAGCGTGTTTGGGCCCGGCCCGTTGAAGTGGATCTACCTCACCCTCGCGGTGTTGATGGCGGCCACGATGGCGGACATGTACGTCCCGCTGTTCGGGCAGCGGCTGGCGGGTCTCACCCCCGTCGCCGCGGGGTTCCTTGGTGCGGGTCTGGCGCTCGGCTGGACGGCGGGAGAGATCGGCAGCGCATCGCTGAGCGACACGCGAGTCATCCGGCGTACGGTCGCGGCGGCGCCTGCCGTGATGGCCTTCGGCCTCGCCGTCGCCGCGGTGACCATGCGCGACGGCGCGTCGCCCGCAGTGGTCGCGATCTGGGCCCTTGCGTTGGTTCTGACCGGTGCGGGGGTCGGCATCGCGTGGCCGCATCTGTCGGCATGGGCGATGAGCCGCGTCGACGATCCGGCGGAGGGGCCGACCGCGGCCGCCGCCATCAACACCGTGCAGCTCATCTCCGGTGCGTTCGGCGCGGGCCTCGCCGGGGTGCTGGTGAACATGACCGATGACGGCCAGGCCACGCCGGCGCGGTGGCTGTTGGCGATGTTCGCCGGGCTTGCCGCGGTGGGGCTGGTGGCATCGACGAGGAGCGAGCGGCGGCCCCGCGAGGCGTAGCCTTCCCGTCGTGGATGCATACACCGCAGGCCGACTGTGTCGCAGCGTCGATCCGCTGCACTCGCTGTCCTATTTCCTCCCGGAGTCCGCCGAACGTTTCGGTGCGCTCGGAATGCACGGTATGACACCGTATTTCGCCGTTCGTTCCGCCCCGATGGGTGCGGTGTCCGCGGAGGTCGTCACCGCCACATTCTTCAACTTCAACCCCGAACTCGTCGCGCAGTCGATCCCGCATGCCTGGAGCCTGGCGTCGCCGGAGACGGTGTCCGAGACGCGGTACGCGATGGTCGAGGATGCATTGCCGCGCATCCTCGGCGAGGAGCTGACGCGGTCTCCAGAACTGGCACGGGCCGCCGCGCTCCTGCGGCGGGCGGCCGAAGCCATCCCGAACGGCGACGGGCGGCCGCTGTATGCGGGCCATTCCGGGCTGCCCTGGCCAGAATCGGTGCACGGCCAGATGTGGCATGCGGTCACGCTTCTGCGCGAGTACCGCGGCGACGGACACATCGCCGCGCTGGTTGCCAACGGGCTGAGCGGGCTGGAGGCGCTGGTCAGCCATACGGCCACCGGTATCGGGTTCTCGGTGCCGTTCGCTCAGGCGCTGCGCGGGTGGAGCGAGGATCAGTGGCGGGCCGGGTTGGCGCGGCTGCAGTCGCGCGGACTCATCGATGGCGACGGAGCGCTGACCGACGCGGGCAGGCAGCTACGGGCCCGCGTCGAGGATCTGACCGACGAACTCGGATATGCGCCCTGGTCAGCTTTGACCGACGACGACGGTCATCACATCGCGGTCGTGGCGAAGCGGATCCGCGACGCCGTCTCAGCCGCGAAGCTGTTTCCGTCGGGCGCGTTCGGCCCGCGCTACGGCGAACCGCGTTAGCAATCACGGCGATTGCAACGCTGGGCACGTACCCGCGACCCTGGCACTCTCATTGTCGATGCGGGTGTGGCTGAGCGGATAGGCACCGGCCTGCAAAGCCGTTTACGCGGGTTCGAATCCCGCCATCCGCTCGCATCGTCGCCGGTTCCTTTGCGGGGGACGGCGAGGTCGACACGGTCATCCGCGACAGCAAATTAACGCTTCCCAACCGAGCTGTGCGACAGCGATATTCAGCGCACTGTCGACACGGTTGGACATCCTTTGCTGTCGCCGGCGTGTGCCACGCCGATGCAGGCGGAGTCGTCGACATGAGGGCAGCGAGTATAAAATCGTTCCCGGGTCGGAACCGAAATTGTTGCTGTAGTGAGGGATTGGTCGTGAACGTGAAGAAGATCGGGGTGCAAGCGGGGCTCGTCGGCGCACTGGCGTTCACTGCGCTGGGTGTCGGAGCGGGTGTGGCGAACGCCGAACCGGTGGCGCCCAGCACGCCGAACATGACGTGGAAGCTCGACAAGTGGGATCACTGGGACCACCACTGGGATAAGCCCGGTCGCGGACCGCGCTGGGAGGCGCCGGCGTACTGGGAAGGCCCGCGCTATGGCGGTCCCTGCGTCTGGGTACCGCCGGCTGTTTCGGTCTGGGTGCCGCCCGCCGTCTGCTAGCGAGCGAGGCCGGCGGCGAACCGCAGGTCGGACACCAGGGCGTCGAAGGCTTTCTCTCGCTCCTCGGGTGGGCCGCGCAGCACCGATGACGGATGCACGGTGACCGCCACCTCGGGGGAGATGTCGATCTCGTCGGTCGAGGGCAGCTTGAGCGCCTCGCCGCGGTGTGCCGTCAGTCGAAACTTGCTGCCCAGCAACGACTGTGCGGCCGTCGCGCCCATCAGCACCAGCACCTCGGGTCGGACGGCGTCGAGTTCGGCCAGCAGCCACGGCCGGCACGCGACCACCTCGGTGCGGCCGGGCGTCTTGTGGATGCGCCGCTTGCCGCGCTCGGGCAGGGTGAACTTGAAGTGCTTGACCGCGTTGGTGACATACACGCGGTCGCGGTCTATGCCGGCCTGCACCAGCGCTTTGTCCAGCAGTTTGCCCGCGGGGCCCACGAACGGCGCCCCGGCCTTGTCCTCCTGATCGCCGGGCTGCTCGCCGACCAACATCATCTCTGCGTTGGGCGAGCCGCCGCCGAACACCACCTGCGTCGCGTCCAGGTAGAGATCGCAGCCCTTGCACCCGTGCGCGGCGTCGGCGAGGGCATCGAGATCGTGGGTATCGGGGACGAACTCTTCCGCGGTGTGAGCTGGCCGTGCGGGCATGAGGTTCGGATACCCGCTCGGGGGCCGGTCACGCTCTACCGCGTCGACTTGATCACCTGGGCGAAGCTGAACTGCCAGCGTTCGACGATGCGGAAGCCCATCGCCTGCGGTACCCGATACGCGGGCGCTTGGCGGAGTCGCGGTCCCGGATCCAGCGCGTGTCCGCTCTCATGGTCCGGGACGGTGGGGTCGCGTTGCGACACCGTCCATAGCACGGTGCAGGGCCGCAGCCGGTCGGCCACGCCCCAGATGCCAAGGTGGGCGTCCCACAACCGATTTCGCTGCGCGGCGCGGCGACCGCGTCCGGGATCGACGAGCGAGGCGTACGCCTCGGGACGCGCGGCGGTCAACGGGCGGATCGGGCCCGGCGCCCAGTTGGTGGTGTTGTCGAGAACCAGGCAGTCACCAGGGGCGGCGTGCGCCGTGAGGACGTCGGCCACCTGGCTGAAGTCCATCCCCTCTTTCGCGTAGGGTCCGCGTTGTTCGAGCAGGTAATTCGGGGTCGCCGCCACCGCCACCGCCGTCAGCACCACCACGACGGCCTCCCGCGCTTTGACGGCGGCGGTGATGCCGATCGCCAGCAGCAGTGCCATCGCCGGCGAGGTGTAGGTCAGGTAGCGCGGGTAGTACACCGGCTCCCAACACATCGAATAGAGCAGCAACACGGCCGTCGGGAGCACGATCCACGCGGCGCTGATCGCGACCAGCGACCGGACACCCGCATCCGTCGGCCGGAACCGTCGCATCGCGAGCAGGCTCAGGATCAGTCCCGCCAGTACGAGGAATGAAACGCTGTGGTCGAAGTACTGCTCCCGCACCACCTCGGTGACCGTGTGCCAACCCAGCGGCGAGATCCATCGGACCTGCGCGATCTGCGTCCTGCTGTACGCGAGGAGCGGCGCCACCGCCGAGACGGCCACCGCCGCCGTCACCAACCAGCGCCGGACGGCCGCACGCTGAGTCGCCATCGCCGCGATCGTCGCCGCGTGCACGAGGACCATCAGCACGACGAAGACGTTCAAGAGCGACGAGCCCACCAGCGCCAATCCGTAGCAGCCCCACAACCATCGGGCGTCGCGACGCACCGCGACCACCAATAGCACCGTCAGCCAGACGGCCGCGGCCGCCGTCAGCGCATAGGAGCGCGCTTCGATGCCCGCCCACGTGACCCGGGGGAGGATCGCGAACACGATGCCCGCGCAGACCGCCGTCGTGCGCGAGGCGAAGCGACGGGCCAGCACCACGACACCGCTCGCAGCGAGCCCAATCGCAAGACAGCTCGACAGACGCACGTAGAACTCGGTGACCGGGAACACCGTCAACCACCCGTGCATCAGCAGGTAGTACAGGCCGTGCACCGCGTCGATGTTGTGCAGCAGACCCCACAGCGCAGGTATCGACCGGGTGGAGGCCGAGATCGTGGCGGCCTCGTCGAACCACAGCGACGGCCGAGCCGCGCCCGCCGCCGACACCGCGGTGGCGAACACGGCGGTCAGCACCGCATCGAACCGGCCCGCGCGCAGCGACGCGGCGGGGTCGAAGCGCGCAACGCGCCGCGGTCCCAGCGATAGATCCACGGCTACCCACCCACCCTTCCCGCGAACGGCCAAACGCTAGCGCGCGCAAACTCGGCGCGCGCGGCGAATGGGCGCTATGTAACGCAGACGATGATTCGAGGGTCGTCGAGATCGGTTCGCGCGGGTAGGTGTAGGCGGCGTCACCTGGGATAGTCCAGGGTGACCTTGAGACCGAAGTAGGACGAAATCGCAGGAAACTGCCACTCGAGCGGCTACTGTTCCGGGTGGCAACGGAACTGACACTGGGAGGATATGGATGAGCGCGTATCAGACCGTCTTGGTAGGCACGGACGGGTCCGACTCGTCGCTGCGGGCGGTGGAGAAGGCCGGCCATATCGCCGGAGCCGATGCCAGGCTGATCGTCGCCACGGCGTATTTCCCCCAGAACGAAGACCAGCGAGCGGCCGACGTGCTCAAGGACGAGGGCTACAAGATGTCCGGCAACGCGCCCATCTACGCGATCCTGCGCGAGGCCAAGGAACGCGCCCACCAGGCGGGTGCCCAGAACGTCGAGGAGAAGGCCGTTGTCGGCGCCCCCGTCGATGCGCTGGTCGAACTCGCCGAGGAGGTCAAGGCCGACCTCCTGGTCGTCGGAAACGTCGGCCTCTCCACCATCGCGGGCAGGCTGCTCGGTTCCGTCCCAGCCAACGTCGCACGCCGGTCCAAGACCGACGTGCTGATCGTGCACACCACGCCGTAGCCACCGCCAGGGCCGCCGCGATCGGCCATGCACCCCATCGCTGATAGAGGGTGGTCCGCGCATCCAGCGGGAATTCGACGACGTCGACCCCGCGCTCGGCGGCCGGCAGCCACGCCAACTTGCGTCCCTGCGCGTCGAACGCCGAACTCACCCCAGACAGCGCCGCATGGACTGCGGGACGGCCCACCTCGACCGCGTGAACGGCGGGCATCGCCGCCAATTGCGGCTGGGCCCAACTGCCTTGGTACGACGACGTCGAACTCTGGTAGACGAGCAGCGCGGCGCCCTGTCGCGCCTGTGACCGCGCGAGGTCGGAGAACAAAGTCTCGAAGCTGATCAGTGGTCCGATCGCGACGGTGTCGGTGTGCAGCACGACGGGTCCGTCGCCGCGACGCCGGTCCTCGCCGGCGGCTTCGCTGTTGGAGGTGGCCCAGCCGATCAACGGCCGCAACGGCACATACTCACCGAACGGCACCAGTCGGGTTTTCGCGTACGAGCCGCGCACGCCTCCGGAGTCGATGAGCACCGACGTCTTGTAGATGCCGCCCGACGCCGCCCGGGCGTCGACGTTGACCAGCAGGTCCGCACCGACCCGCCGGGACAGGTCGGACAGGCGCGAGATGACGTCGGGGTGGGTGGCGAGATCCACGCCGACACTGCTCTCGCCCCATACGACCAGGTCCGGCCGTCGACCCACCAGCTCCTTGGTCAACGCTTCGCTCGCCGCTTGGCGCGCGCTCGATTCGTCGATGTCACCCGGCTGTACGAGCGCGACGCGGACCGTGGAGCCCGGCGTGGGTGCCGGCCCCCACCAGAACCACGCGGGCCCGGCGGCCAACAGCGCCAGCGCGAGTGCCGCGGGCACCACGGAGCGCCGCACCAGCGCCGCGACGAGCGCGGTGTTGACCGCGACGACGAGGAAGCTGACGAGCCACACGCCGCCGAGGGAGGCGGTAGCAAGGGTGGCCGGCTGATTCCATTGCGATGCGCCGAGGACAGCCCAGGGCCCGCCGAGGCGGTCCCACGACCGGACCGCCTCCGCGAGCACCCACGTGCTGGGCAGCACCACCACGGCAACCAAGGCCCTGGCAGTGGTGAGTTCGCCGGCGAGCAGGCGGCGTGCCGCCCACCCGAACGGCAGCCACAGCGCACCGAATCCGGCCGCGAGCACGAGCATCAGGGGACCGGCGCTCGGCCACAGCCAGTACTGGGTGACGCCGACGAACACCGCCATCGCCAACCACGCCCGGACCGCGGACTGCCCGGTCGTAGGGGCGGCGCGGCACACGAGCAACAGCGGGACCAGCGCGAACCAGGCCAGCCACCACAGAGCGGGGGCGGGAAACGCGAGCGCGGGGAACGCGCCGGCGACGATCGCCGGCGCGTGACCCCGCAGCGAGATCAGATCAGGTGCTCGACGCCTTGGCGATGCTCGCGATCGCCTGATCGAGCGTGGAGTTGAACTCCTCATCGCTCTGCTGAGCCGTCAGACCCTCGGTCAGCGCGCGCGAGAAGCTCGCGATGACCCCGATGTTGCGCGACAGTTTCTCGTTGGCCTCATCGCGGCTGTAGCCACCGGACAGTGCGACCACCCGCAGCACGTTCGGGTGATCGACCAGCTCCTTGTACAGGTTGTCGGTGTCGGGAAGCGTCAGCTTGAGCATCACCTTCTTGTCGCCGAGCTTGTTGACCCCGTCGAGCAGAGCCGCCTTGAGCTGATCCTCGGCCTCCGCCTTCTTCGGGCTCTTGATGTCGACCTCGGGCTCGATGATCGGCACCAGGCCCTTGGCGAGCACCTGCTCGGCGACCTCGAACTGTTGCGCCACCACGGCGTCCAGTCCGGCGCCGGGCAGCTTGATGACCGAACGCTCCTTGGTGCCGAAGATCCCCTTCTCGACGGCGCGGTCGAGCAGATCGTCGAGGCCGGGCATCGGCTTCATCGTCTGCGCGCCGTCCTTCTCCTCGGCCAGACCCTTGTCGATCTTGAGGAACGGCACGATGTTCTTGACGTTCCACAGGTAATCGGCCGTCGGGCGGCCCTCGATCTTGCGGTCCATCGTCATCTCGAAGAGGATCGCGCCCATGATGCGGTCGCCGTCGAAGGCCGGGCTGGTGATGATCCGGGTGCGCATCTCGTGCACCAGGTCGAACATCTGGTCGTCGCCGGAGTAGGCGTCCTCGGATATCCCGTAGAGCTTCAGCGCCTTGGGGGTGCTGCCGCCGCTCTGGTCCAGCGCCGCGATGAACCCGGCGCCGCTCTGCGCCTTCTTCAACTGATCGGTGTTCATGTCTGCCCTTTCTTCCTCACCAGGCAATCTAGCGAAGTTCACATCGCCGATCGTCAGATGGCCGCCCAACTTCCGGTGCAGGCCTTGTCCGGGTGGGACAATGCGCTCGACGGGGAGGCCAATTATGACTGCAACAGTGGCCAGGTCAGGAATCGCACCGCGCGAGAACGGTGTCCCGCCCCCGGTCGTACCTCTCGCCGACGTCAACCTCGGCTCCCTCGAGTTCTGGGAGCGCGACGACGACGTACGCGACGGCGCGTTCGCGACACTGCGTCGCGAAGCGCCGATCGCCTTCTTCGACGCGCCGGAGTTCCCGGGTTTCACCGCGGGGTCCGGTCATTGGGCGTTGACGACGCTCGATGACATCCACCACGCCAGCAGGCACCCCGAGATCTTCAGCTCCGTACCGACCAGCACGGCGCTCACTGACGTGCCCGCCGAGGTCGCTGAGTACGTGGGTTCGATGATCAGCCTCGACGACCCGCGCCACCTCCGGCTTCGCAAGATCGTCAACCGCTCCTTCACGCCCAAGGTGGTGGCGCGCATCGAGGACAGCGTGCGTGAGCGGGCGCGGCGGATCGTGACCAAGCTGATCGCCGACCATCCGGACGGGCATGCCGATTTCGTCGCCGAGGTGTCGAGGCTGCTGCCGCTGCAGATCATCTGCGACATGATGGGCATCCCGGATCAAGACGAGGCGCGCATCTTCTACCTGACGTCGGTCACTTTGGGCGCCGGCGACGACGAGGTGGTGGCCGGCGGATTCGAGGAGATCGTCAGCGCGGTGACGGAACTGGGCCAGTACGGCGTGCAGCTGGCCGAGGAGCGGCGCGCCAACCCTACAGAGGACCTCACCACGAATCTGGTACAGGCGGAGGTCGACGGCGAACGTCTGACATCCGACGAGATCGCATCCTTCTTCATCCTGCTGTCGGCGGCGGGCAACGAGACGACACGCAATGCGATCAGTCACGGTCTCGTGGCACTGACCCGGTATCCCGAGCAGAGAGCCAGATGGTGGGCCGACTTCGACGGTCTGGCCGCCACCGCGGTCGAGGAGATCGTCCGGTGGGCCTCGCCCGTAATCTTCATGCGGCGCAACCTGACTCAGGACGTCGAGATGCGCGGCATCACGATGCACGCCGGTGACAAGATTTCGATGTGGTACAACTCGGGCAACCGCGACGAGACCAAGTTCGACAATCCGTGGCTGTTCGATGTGTCCCGGGATCCCAACCCGCACATCGGATATGGGGCGGGAGGCGCGCACTTCTGTCTGGGCGCCAACCTGGCGCGCCGCGAGATTCGGGTGCTGTTCGAAGAGCTCCACCGCCGGCTTCCAGACATCGTCGCCGCAGAGGAACCGGCCGTCCAGCATTCGGCTTTCGTGCACGGCATCAAACGGCTGCCCGTCGCCTGGACGGTGCCGGCGTAATCAGGGCAGAGCCGCGGCCCACTTCTGATGACCCTCGTACCCGAGGTCGTCGGCCATCTCCCGATAACGTTGGCCGAGTTGGCGATACGCGGTCTCCTCGCCGCAGGCCCGGGCCAGCAGTGTTTTCAAGCGCAGGACCCAGACGTCGCGGATGGCCGATCCTTCGAGCGGCGCGCGCTCCAACTCGGCGACGGCAGCCGCGGCTTCCACGGCGTCTCCATCGGCTCCGCGCTTGAGCAATGTGTCCACGAGAAAACCGACCACCGGAATCCAGTACGTGTATTGCCGCCGGGACAGCATCGTCTGGGCGGTTTCTCGGATGAGAGGGAGCGCCGCGTCGAAGTCACCACGGTTGGCCCGGTCAAGCCCAAGCAGGGCGTCCATGAACGTGACCTCGACCAACATCGTCCGGTTGCTGGTCCACGCCTCCCTGACCTCAGAAACCATCTGAAGTCCGCGGTCCCAGTCGTCCACGGCGTCCTGATACAACAGTTGTCCACCGAGTACATACCTCGCGATCTCTCCGGCGTAGCCGTAGGAGAACGCCTCCGCGGTTCTCAATGTCGCTTCGGCCTTCGCGACCGCCGATCCGTCGCACGCGACCGCACCGAAGGCCACACCGAGCCCCAGGTTCCACGAGGTCGTGAGCGCGATGGTGAGCGGTTCGTTGCTTTCCTCCGCCAAGGCGAAGGCGGCATCGACGTCATCCCGCCATCCTCGAAGGCCGAACCACCACCCGGCCAACCCCCGCAACGCCGTGGCGAGCGCGAGCGGCGAGCCCACCACGAGGCTGCCCTTGGTGAGGTCGCCGGCGGCCCACTCGATGGTGTTCTCCGCCCACCGCAATCCGTCTGCCAAGTCACCGTTTTGGATCTTGATCCCGATGGCGCCGAAGGCGGCCTGCGCCGTCAGGCCGGGATCGCCGATCGATTCGAGGAGCGCCATCTGTTCGGTGGCCATCCGCGACGACTCCCGTGTCTCGCCTCGGAAGTGAAAGTCCGACATCGGTCCCATCATGGCGAACGCCAACGAGGCCTTGTCTCCCGTCAAGTCGCAGAGCTGGCGCAGTTCCTCGAAGCGTGCGCCGCACTCGCGGGCCACCCTCCAGCCGGTCGCGCAGAGGAAGGTGCGCGGCGTGATGCGCATCGTATTGCGTTCCGGATCGTCCTCGGGCAGAGCGTCGGCGACCCGGCACGCGCGCTCCCAACTGACTAACGCGGCCGAGACGTCGCGATTGTTCGACCACCCGCCCGCGCGCATATGCCAGCCGAATGCGGCGTGCAGATCGCCTGCGGCCTCGGCATGTTCGGCGATCAGGGCCGCGTTCTCGTCGAGATTGTCTGCGCTTCGTCGTTCGATCGCGGCGGCCACCCGGCGGTGCAATTCGGCCCTGTCGGACTTGAGCTGCGCCTCGTAAGCGACCGCGCGAATGAGGGGATGGTGAAACACGAATTCGGGTTCGTCGGTGAACGTGACCTGGTCGATGAGCTGAGCCGTCAGCAGTTCGGCCGGGCGCGGTTCGATGTCGAGCGCCCTCAACAGCTCTGTGCCGAAACGTGATCCGACGACCGACGCCGCACTGAGGGTGCGTTTCGCGGCGGGATCGAGTCGGTCGATGCGGGCCGCGATCGTCGCTTGCAGCGTGGCGGGCACGCTGACATCGGCGGCTTCCGCCGTCGACGCATACGACCCTCGGCGCCCCTGCAGAACGCCGCGTTCCACGAAGTCGCGAATGATCTCCTCGGCGAAAAACGGTGTACCCACCGCCTTTTGGACGACCGTCTGCGTGAGCTGACGCACGGACGGGTCCGGTCCGAGCAGGGCGGAGACCAGGTCGGCGGTCTCTGCGTCGTTCAATGGGCCGAGCGCGATGGTCTGTGTCCCCGGCACCTGGGTCAGCGATCCGCGATATTCGGGTCGGTACGTGATCACCGTCAGCAGCGGTGTCTGGGGGATGACGGTGAGGAACGCGGCGAGCATGGACTCGCTGGACTCGTCGATCCAGTGGGCGTCTTCGATGATGTAGAGCGCAGGCGCCGGTGTGGCCAGGGTGGCCGAATTCACCAGCGCAATCAGGCGTTGCCGACGGCTGTCAGCGTCGATCCGCGGCGGTTCGGCGGAGGGATCGGCGATGCCCAGCATGTCCTCGAGGAGCGCTACGTCGTCGCGGCCGGCGTCGGGGAAGGTCCCCAGTTCGATCAGGGCACGGGCGGACGCCGCATCTACGTTCTCGACGCCGGTCGCCGCCCGCAGCAGCCGGGCCACCACGTGGAACGGCACCTGGGTGGTGTGTGACTCGCATGCCGTGGTGTACACCGGCACTCCTCGGCCGACCGCGGTCGCCGCGAGCTCGCGTGTCAGCCTGCTCTTGCCGATACCGGGTGGTCCGGATATGCCGACCACGGCGCCCTGACCGGCGATCGCCCTGTCCAGCAAGCCTTCGAGCGCCGACTTCTCCCACCGCCGCCCGACCAGTGCCGCCTCGGATCGCAGCGTGACCTGCTCGCGGCCGATGCTCAGCAACCGACGGGCGGGTACGGGTTCGCCGCCGCCCTTGACGTGCACCGACTCCGGCGCAGCGAGCGTGGCCACCGACTCCACCAGCCGCGCCGTCGACGCGCTGAGCATCACCCCGCCCGGCGGGGCTGTCGACTCCATCCGTTGAGCCAGCCCGACATGTTCCCCGACCGCGGTGTAACCCAAAGCGCCGGAACCTATTTCACCGGCGATCACCTGCCCGGAGTTGAGTCCGATGCGCAGTTGTAGGTCGACGCCGTCGCGCTTGGCGATGTCGGCGGCGACGGCGTGCATCTCGGCCTGAATGCCCAGCGCGGCCAGGCACGCGCGCACCGCGTGGTCCTCGAGCGCGAGCGGCGCGCCGAAGACCGCCATGATGCCGTCGCCGGTGAACTTGTCCACCGTGCCGCCGTATCGTGCGACGACTGCGCCGGCCACGTCCACGAGGTCGGCCATGATCTCGCGCAGCCGCTCGGGGCCGACGGCTCTGGCGATGTCCATCGAGTGCACGACGTCGGAGAACAGCACCGTCACCTGCTTGTACTCGGCCGACCCAGCGGCACGGGTCAGCGGTGTTCCGCACTCGCTGCAGAACTTGGCCCGCGTCCCCACTTCGGTGCCGCACGACCCGCACCGCACGCCGTCCACACCATCAGTGTCACCGCAATATGCGGTCGAATTGCCTGATCGGGTGAATTCCGTGCAGGTCGCGGTACGACGGCGGCTCGCGGCCGCCGGCGTCCTTGATCCCGTAGTCGGCCGCCAGCTCCGCCCCGATGAAGGTCTGGCCGCTCTTGTCCATCAGCCGGGGGTCGTTGAACAGGGCCCAGATCACGTGGCCGGTGAATTCCGGTGTCTCCGTGTTGTCGAGCAGGTGGGCGAGCTTGTCGGGCGCGGCCGCGACCAGCTGCTTGAAGCGTTCGGTCAGCAGGACGCCCATCCAGATCGACGCCGTCGCGATGCCGAAGTCCCTGAACTCGACGGCCATGTCGGCGGCCATCTTGTCGGTTCCCGCCTTGTGCACGCCGTAAGCCGGGCCGAACACGTAGTGGGCCGATCCGGGCGCGGAGGTGAAAGCCACCAATCCGCGGCGCTGCGGCAGCATCAGCGGGGCCGCGTAGACGGTCGCGACGTAGCTGCTGCGCAGGCCCACGTCGAGGGTGTCGATGACGTTGACGGGTTCGTCCCAGAACCGGGTGCGGCCCATCATCTCCTCGCGGAGGGTCACCGCGTTGTTCACCAGGATGTCCATCCGGCCGTGTTCCCGCCCGACCCGTTCGAACAGCGCTTTGGTCTGCTCGTCGTCGGCATGGTCGACGCGGACGGCGATTCCGGTGCCCCCGGCCGCCGTCACCTGCTCGGCGGTCTCGTGGATCGACTCGGACCGCGCCGTCACATACACCGTGCAGCCGTGGCTGCCCAGCGCGTGAGCGATCCCGCGCCCGGCACCGCGACTGGCGCCGGTGACGACCGCGATCGGCGCCTCTACCAACCGCGTTCTTTCCACTCGGCCAGGTGCGGGCGTTCCGTGCCGAGCGTGGTGTCGTCGCCGTGGCCCGGGTAGATGACCGTCGAATCGCCGTAGACGTCGAAGACACGGCGGGTCACGTCGCCAAGCAACTGGTCGAAGGCACCGTCCTCCCACGTCTTGCCGACACCGCCGGGAAACAGGCAGTCGCCGGTGAACAGGTGGGTCGCCTCGTCGGCGCCGTCGAGCGCGAGCGCCACCGAACCGGGGGTGTGGCCCTGCAGATGGATGACGTCGAAGGACAGGTCGCCGATCTCGACCGTGTCGCCGTGGGCGAGGATCCGGTCGGGGCGGACTGGAAGCGGTTCGGCATCGAGCTGGTGCGCCGCCGTGGGGGCGCCGGTGACCTTGGCCACTTCCTCCAGCGCCTGCCAGTGGTCGAAGTGCTGGTGGCTGGTGACGATCAGCGACAGTTTCGGCGCGTGTTGCTCGATCACCTCGAGCAGGACCGGCGCATCGTTCGCGGCGTCGATCAGCAGTGTCTCCCCGGTTCGGGAACACGTGATCAGGTACGCGTTGTTATCCATCGGGCCGACCGAGACCTTGACGATCGAAGCGCCGGGAAGGGTGCGCCGGGCGCCGGTCCCTGGTTCGACGTGGCCGGTGTAGTTGTCGTCGACGACGCTCATGTCCTCACGGTATCCGGCTTGTCTGGGGCTTGTCGGTGGGTCCACATAGAGTGGCTTTGAACTATCTCTTCGGGAGGGAACCGGGTGGCTGACCGCCTTGTCGTCAAGGGTGCGCGCGAGCACAACCTGCGAAGCGTCGATCTTGATTTACCACGCGACGCGCTGATCGTCTTCACGGGGCTGTCGGGTTCGGGGAAGTCGTCGCTGGCATTCGACACGATCTTCGCCGAGGGCCAGCGGCGCTACGTCGAGTCGTTGTCGGCCTATGCGCGCCAGTTCCTCGGCCAGATGGACAAACCCGACGTCGACTTCATCGAGGGCCTGTCGCCCGCGGTGTCCATCGACCAGAAGTCGACCAACCGCAACCCCCGGTCGACCGTCGGCACCATCACCGAGGTCTACGACTACCTGCGTCTGCTGTACGCCCGCGCAGGTACGCCCCACTGCCCGATCTGCGGTGAGCGCATCGCCCGCCAGACCCCTCAGCAGATCGTCGATCAGGTGCTCGCGATGGACGAGGGGCTGCGGTTCCAGGTGCTCGCGCCGGTTGTCCGCACCCGCAAGGGCGAGTTTGTCGACCTGTTCGACAAGCTGAACACCCAGGGCTACAGCCGCGTGCGAGTGGACGGCGTGGTGTATCCGCTCACCGATCCGCCGAAGCTCAAGAAGCAGGAGAAACACGACATCGAGGTGGTCGTCGACCGCCTGACGGTCAAGGCCGGCGCCAAGCAGCGGTTGACCGACTCGGTGGAGACGGCGCTCAACCTGGCCGACGGAATCGTCGTGCTGGAGTTCGTCGACCGCGAGGACGACCACCCCCACCGTGAACAGCGGTTCTCCGAGAAGCTGGCCTGCCCCAACGGCCACCCGCTGGCCGTCGACGACCTCGAACCGCGCTCGTTCTCGTTCAACTCGCCCTACGGGGCGTGCCCGGAGTGCACCGGGCTCGGCATCCGCAAGGAGGTCGATCCCGAGCTGGTCGTGCCCGACCCGGACCTGACCCTGGCCGAGGGTGCGATCGCACCGTGGTCGATGGGGCAGACGGCGGAGTACTTCACCCGGATGCTGGCCGGTCTCGGCGACGCGCTCGGCTTCGACGTGAACACGCCGTGGAAGAAGCTGCCTGCCAAGGCGCGCAAGGCGATCCTCGAGGGCTGCGACGAACAGGTGCACGTGCGGTACAAGAACCGTTACGGCCGAACACGTTCGTACTACGCCGATTTCGAGGGCGTGATGGCGTTCCTGCAGCGTCGGATGGAGCAGACCGACTCCGAGCAGATGAAGGAGCGCTACGAAGGCTTCATGCGCGATGTGCCGTGTCCGGAATGTGAGGGCACACGGCTCAAACCCGAGATCCTCGCGGTGTCGCTGACGGCGGGGCAGTTCGGCGCGAAGTCCATCGCCGAGGTCGCCGAGCTGTCGATCGCGGATTGCTCGGAGTTCCTCAACGCGTTGACGCTGGGCGCACGCGAGCAGGCGATCGCGGGGCAGGTGCTCAAGGAGATCCAGTCACGGCTGGGGTTCCTGCTCGACGTCGGTCTGGACTACCTGTCGCTGTCGCGGGCCGCCGCGACCCTGTCCGGCGGTGAGGCGCAACGCATCCGGCTAGCCACCCAGATCGGGTCAGGCCTCGTCGGGGTGCTCTACGTCCTCGACGAACCGTCGATCGGCCTGCACCAGCGCGACAACCGCCGGCTGATCGACACCCTCGTCCGGCTGCGCGACCTGGGCAACACGCTGATCGTCGTCGAGCACGACCTCGACACCATCGCCCATGCCGACTGGGTGGTCGACATCGGTCCGGCGGCCGGCGAGCACGGCGGTCAGATCGTGCACAGCGGTCCGTACGAGGAGCTGCTGAAGAACCCGGAATCGCTTACCGGAGCGTATCTTTCGGGTAAGGAAGAGATCGAGGTGCCCGCCATCCGGCGGCCGGTCGACAGGAAGAGGCAGCTGACGGTCGTCGGTGCCCGCGAGCACAACCTGCGCGAGATCGACGTGTCGTTCCCCCTCGGCGTGCTGACCTCGGTGACCGGGGTGTCGGGGTCGGGTAAGTCGACGTTGGTCAACGACATCCTGGCGTCCGTTCTGGCGAACAAGCTCAACGGCGCGCGGCAGGTGCCCGGTCGGCACACGCGGGTGACAGGCCTGGACAAGCTCGACAAGCTGGTGCGCGTCGACCAGTCGCCGATCGGCCGCACACCGCGCTCGAACCCGGCTACGTACACCGGCGTCTTCGACAAGATCCGCACGCTGTTCGCGGCCACCACCGAGGCGAAAGTGCGCGGCTATCAACCGGGCCGGTTCTCGTTCAACGTCAAGGGCGGCCGCTGCGAGGCGTGCTCCGGCGACGGCACTATCAAGATCGAGATGAACTTCCTGCCCGACGTGTACGTACCGTGCGAGGTGTGCCAGGGCGCCCGGTACAACCGCGAAACCCTCGAGGTGCACTACAAGGGCAAGACCATCGCCGAGGTCCTCGACATGTCGATCGAGGAGGCGTCCGAGTTCTTCGCGCCGATCACCTCGATCCATCGGTACCTCAAGACGCTCGTCGACGTCGGCCTGGGTTACGTACGGCTCGGTCAGCCGGCGCCGACGCTGTCCGGCGGTGAAGCGCAGCGCGTCAAGCTGGCCTCCGAACTGCAGAAGCGGTCGACCGGGCGCACGGTGTACATCCTCGACGAGCCGACCACCGGCCTGCATTTCGAGGACATCCGCAAGCTGCTCAAGGTGATCAACGGCCTTGTCGACAAGGGCAATACGGTGATCGTCATCGAGCACAATCTCGACGTGATCAAGACGTCGGACTGGATCATCGACATGGGGCCCGAGGGCGGGGCCGGCGGCGGCACGCTCGTCGCATCGGGAACGCCCGAGGACGTCGCGGCCAATCCGGACAGCTACACCGGTCACTTCCTCGCCGAGTGCCTTGGTGTCGACCGGCCGAAACCCAAGGCGCGCAACGGCAAACGCAGGAAGGTCAGCGCTTAGACAGGGGCGACGGGAACCGCGGGCTGATCCGCACGCCGTCGAGCCATTCGGTCAATTCGTCGGCGCGCTTCTGCAATCGGGCACGCGCCGAACGGCCCACGTCCTCGAGCAGCCGCAGCTCGACCCGTCCAGCGTCGTCCTGACCCCACGCGCCGACGATCCTGCCGTCGCACCACGCGGTGGGCCCGCCGTTGCCGTTCCTGTCGAAAACCTGCTCACGATGCGGCCCGAGGTACCAGTCGCGGTCGAACCAGCCCATCGTCGTGACGTCCAGCCCGGGCAGCAACGCGCACCACGGCCCCGGCGCGGGTTCTCCGTCGAGATCGTCGGCCAGCGCGAATCCCGGTGTGCCGTCGAGGTCGACCTCGACGGCGCCGATGTCCTTTAACGCCTGGCGCGCCCAGGTCAACGTGTTGCCGAACCACCACTTGACGTCGGTCACGGTGGCCGGGCCGAAGCCGGCCAGCCACCGCCGCACGAGCGCCGCACGCGCCGTGTCGGGGTCGACGGCGTCGGCGGATCCGATCCAATCGCTGCTCGCAACCCAGCGCGGTCGCGACGTCGTCCACTTTCCGTCGTTGGGTCCCCGCACGATGTCGCCGCGTACCGACAACACCGTCAGGATCCGTGGCGCCAGCGGCGTTTCGCCACCCCACCGCTTACCGGGCGCCGGATCCCAGGTGCCCGCCAACTCGGGCAGGGCCGCCCGCAGGTCTTTCGCGCTTGTCGGCCCGTGCTCGGTCAGGTACCGCAGGACCGCCGCACCGGCCGCCTCGAGCCAGGCCTCGCCGTCGGCGCAGAGCCCCGCCTTCTGCGCATCGGCGATGAGCCGGCGACGTTCGTTGTCGGCGACGCGGTCGCTGGCCGCGGACTGAATCAACGGCAGGTCGCCGACGCGCACCGTCCACAGCGTTCTGCGCATCGCCAGGTGTTTGACCAGGGTCCGCCGCTCGTAGAGGCCTGCGTCGAGATCGGCCGCGGCGAACACTGGGAGCCGTGCCCACAGCGACAGGTACGGGGTGGCCGGATCGGTGGCGTGCAGTCCGAGCACGCCATCGACCACGGCGCCGACGGAGTTGGCGGGCGCAGACAGGAAGTGGCGATGGGCCAGCCGTGCCCGCCGCTCGTCGACCGTGAACCCGCGCATCGA
>NZ_LZJE01000306.1:0-16992 GCF_001666865.1 Mycobacterium sp. E136 | reverse complement strand
GCCCTCGGAGACGTCCAGCGGGATGCGCTTTTCGCCGTCCTCATCCCAGCGGCCGGGGCCAACTGCGACGACGGTGCCTTCCTGCGGCTTCTCCTTGGCGGTGTCGGGGATGACCAGACCGGAAGCGGTCGTGGTCTCGGCCTCGTTGGCCTGAACGAGGATCTTGTCCTCGAGTGGCTTGATGTTCACGCTCGCCACGATGGAGCCCTCCACTAGTTCGGGTGTCGATCCGGGGTCCCGGATCTATCAGTTACCAGGTGTTCGGCATGGCGTCCGTGCCCACGCACCGTCGTCGCGGGTGCCGGCGCAGGGGTTGGTCGCCTGCCACCTAGCACTCTATACATGAGAGTGCTAGCACTCAAGGTCGGGTCTCGACAAGATCAGGCGACTTGTCCCTGCACGACCGGCAGCCCCGGATTGCTCACCGCATCCAGCGGCGACGGCTGCGCGCCCGCGGCGATCAGGTGAGCCGCGAACGAGGCGATCATCGCGCCGTTGTCCGTGCACAGACGCGGTCGCGGGATCCGCAGGGTCAACCCGTTGGCGGCGCACCGCTCCTCGGCCAGCTCGCGCAGCCGCGAGTTCGCCGCCACGCCGCCGGCGATCAGCAGCGTCGACACGTCCAGCGCCTTGGCCGCCCGGATCGCCTTGAGCGTCAGCACGTCGGCGACCGCCTCCTGGAAGCCGGCCGCGACATCGGCCGTCGACGCCTCGGGGTGGCTCTCGACGTACCGCGCGACCGCGGTCTTGAGACCCGAGAAGCTGAACGCGTACGGATCGTCGCGCGGGCCGGTCATGCCCCGGGGAAACACGATGGCATCGCGGTCGCCCTCACGGGCCAGCTCGTCGAGCACCCTTCCGCCCGGATAACCCAGACCCAGGAGCCGCGCCACCTTGTCGTAGGCCTCCCCCGCAGCGTCGTCGACCGTGCTGCCGAGCTCGACGATCGCCTCGCCCAACGACCGCACGTGCAGGAGGTTGGTGTGCCCGCCGGAAACCAGCAGACCGATGCTCTCCGGCAGCGGTCCGTGGTCGTAGACGTCGGCGGCCAGATGCCCACCCAGGTGGTTGACCGCGTAGAACGGCACCTGCCAGGCCGCCGAATAAGCCTTGGCCGCAGCCACTCCCACCAACAGCGCACCGGCGAGCCCCGGGCCGATCGTGGCCGCGACGATGTCGGGTTTGTCCACCCCGGCCGCCTGTAGTGCGCGGCGCATCGTCGGGCCCAACGCCTCCAGGTGTGCTCGCGAGGCGATCTCGGGCACCACGCCGCCGAACCGGGCGTGCTCGTCGACGCTGGAGGCCACCTCGTCGGCGAGCAGCCTCACCGATCCGTCGG
The DNA here is from genome assembly GCF_001666865.1 of Mycobacterium sp. E136. Classification (NCBI taxonomy): domain Bacteria; kingdom Bacillati; phylum Actinomycetota; class Actinomycetes; order Mycobacteriales; family Mycobacteriaceae; genus Mycobacterium; species Mycobacterium sp. E136. The sequence goes on along the minus strand of NZ_LZJE01000306.1, from coordinate 15,653 downwards.
CGCCCAATTCGGCGATGCCCACGCCGGTTTCGTCGCACGAACTCTCGATGGCCAGGATGATCGTCATGTCGGGTCTCGCCGCATCGTATAGGCGTCCGCCCCGCTTGCCCGGTAGTAGCGCCTGCGCAGGCCCACGTTGGTGAAGCCGAAGCTCTCGTACATCTTGATGGCTGCTTCGTTGTCGGTGCGGACCTCGAGGAACACCGCGCCACCCGAGGCGTGGTCGAGCAGCTCGGTCAGCATGCGCTTGCCGATGCCCTGGCCCTGGTACGCGGGGTCGACGCCGATCGTGTGAATCTCATACTCGTACGGCTTCTTTCGACCCAAGCGGGCGATACCGGCGTAGCCGACGAGCTTGTCCTCATCGCGTGCGGCGACGTAACGGATGTGTTTGGCGGCCAGCTCGGCGAGGAAAGCACGCTCGGGCCACGGGTCGTCGCCGTCGAACAATTGTGCCTCCAGCTCGGCGCATCGGGCCGCGTCCGTCGGCTTCAACGGGCCGTAGGTGATGCTCATCGCCGGGCCACCGAGGGTTTGGCGTCGGGCCGGCGCAGATACAGCGGCACCAGCGGAGCCGGCTCGGCGGCCCAGTCCGCCACCGCGCGCACCAGCCCCGAGACGGTCGGATAGACGGGCTCCTGGCGCGGCAGGTCGAACAGCGCGGCGTGCTCGGGTGATCCGGCAACCGCGGCGGCCCCTGCGGGCACGTCCGCGGGCGCGCATACGGCTGGTCCGTCGGTGCGCACCCCGTCGCGGTAGCGCGCCCAGTACACCTCCCGGCGCCGGGCGTCGGTCACCACCAGCACGTCGCCGACGGTGTCCACCCCGATCGCGTCGAGGCTGCAGACGCCGTGGACGGGGACGCCGAGCGCGTGGGCGTAGGCGGCGGCGGTCGCCATCCCGACACGCAGCCCGGTGAACGGCCCCGGACCACACCCGACGACGACGGCGCCCAAGTCGTCGACGCCCAGTCCTGCGTCGGCGAGCGCCCGCACCGCATTCGGGGTGAGCTGTTCGGCATGCGCCCGCGCGTCGACCGTCACACGTTCGGCCAGCACCTCGAATCCGTCGAGGCGGACCACCCCGGCGGTGACCGCGGGCGTCGCCGTGTCGATGGCCAATACGTTCACGCCGTGCTCCACTCCCACACCGCGGTGCGCACCTCGGTGTCGCGGGCGCGCTCGAGGCGGACGTCTAGGTGGCTGTCGGAGAGCCGTTCGGCGAGCCCCTCACCCCATTCCACGACCACCACCGCGTCGTCGAGATCGGTGTCGAGATCGAGCGAGTCGAGTTCGGCGAGCAGGTCGACCGACGGATGGTCAAGCAGGCGGTACATGTCGACGTGGATCATCGCCGGGGCCTCGGGCCGGCGGGCCCGATGTACGCGCGCCAACACGAACGTCGGCGAGATGACCGGGCCCTCCACATCCATCGCTTGCGCAATACCCTTGGCGAGGACCGTCTTTCCCGCGCCGAGGGGCCCGGACAGGACGACGACGTCACCCGCGCGCAAGTGCTCCCCGAGTTCGGCGCCGAGCGCGATGGTGTCTTCGGCGGTCGGCAGTTCGGCCGTGCCCCCGCTACGCTCACCCATTGTTGCGGACCTTCTCGCGGACCCGCCTGGTCAACGCGACGAGCTTGGACGGTGTCGCGCGTTCGACCAGTCGGACCAGCGCCTCGTTGATCGCCTCGGGTTGTTCGAGCTGCACGAGATGCCCTGCGCCCCCGACGATCACCAGTTGCGCCTTGGGCAGCAGCGCGGCCATGGCTTGTGAGTACTCCATCGGGGTCAGCAGGTCGCGGTCACCGCACGCGATGAGTGTCGGGATCTTGGCCAGCGTGGTCAGGCCGTCGATCTCGTTGTGCACCTCGAGCGCGTGCAGGAATTCGACGAGGGTCGCGATCGGGGTGCCGTGCATCATCCGTTCGGAGAACGCCACCACGCTCGGGCTGATCTTCTCGTCCCCGTACGACGCGGCGCGCAGGATCGGCGCGATCACCCGCTTCGCCGCGCCGCGGGTGCGGTGCACCATCTTCGGTGCATACCGCACCGCGAAACGCGCCGCCTCCAGTGCCGGGTTTTTCAGGATCTCACCCAGCGGCGATCGCGAAACTCCCTCCGCCGCCGAGGAAATGATCGCCGCCCCGACGATCCGCTTCGGATAGCGCTGCGGGAACTGCCGGGCGTGCGAGAGTACCGTCATCCCGCCCATCGAGTGGCCGACCAGCACCACAGGGCCGCGCGGGACCACCACCGACAGCACGGCCTCCAGATCCTGACCGAGCTGCGTCACGGTGTAGGTCTCGGGCGGCGCCTCATCCGACTGGCCGTGTCCCCGCTGGTCGTAGAAGACCATCCTGACCTGGGGGCCCCACTGCTCGGTCAGCCGGACGCGCTGAAAGTAGAAGGCGCCCATGCGCAGACAGAACCCGTGCGCGAAGACCACCGTCAGCGGCGCATCCTCGGGACCGACCTCGCGCACTGCCAGCGATACGCCGTCCGGGGTGGTGACGACCGAACTGCGGTCGGCGTCGAGCAGTTCGAAATCCTCGTCCTTATAGTGATCCACGGTCGCGAGCCGGCGTCGCAGCGAGCGCGCCGCCGACATGCCCGCCGCGCTGCCGACCGCGGTGAGCCCGGCTGCGCCCGCGAGCCATCGTCCGTTCTGGTTGCGGCGGCCACGCGGCATCGGGAGTCCGGTGTCGCTCAACGTGTCTCGCCCATCGAGCCGGTATAGGTCCGCACGAAGCGGCCACGCGGGCTGGTCACGACCTCGTAGTTGATGGTGCCGAGCAGGTCGGCCCAATCCTGCGCCGTCGGCTCACCGTGGGTGCCGGGCCCGAACAGGATTGCGTCGTCACCTTCCGCGGCGGCCCCGTCCGGCCCGAGGTCGACGACGAACTGGTCCATGCAGATCCGACCGACGTTGCGGTAGCGCCGGCCGTTGATCAACACGTCGATACGGTTGCTCAGCGTGCGGAACACGCCGTCGGCGTAGCCGACCGGCAGCAGCGCGACCGTCGTGTCGCGGTCGGCGACCCATGTGTGTCCGTAGGACACCCCGTCGCCCGCCCGCAGCGACCGCACCAGTGCCACCGGGCATTTCACCGTCATCGCCGGGCGCAACCCCATGTTCCCGCGCTCGGGGATCGGGGTCTGCCCGTACACCGCGATACCGGCGCGCACCATGTCGAAGGCGAGGTCGGGCCGCGTCATCGCCGCCGGGCTGTTGCTCAGGTGCGCGATCTCGAACCGCACGCCGTGTTCGGCTGCATACGTGCGCATCTCGGTGAGCCGCTGCGCCTGCAGTCCGTTGAGGGCATTGTCGGGGTCGTCGCCGTGCACCAGGTGCGACATCAGACCGCGGACGCTGATCGCGCCGTCGGCCTGGGCACGCGCGAGCGCTACAACCATCCCCGGGAAGTCGGCCGAGCCGACGCCGTTGCGGCTGAGCCCGGTGTCGGCCTTGACGGTGACCGAGGCGCTGCGCCCTGTGCGGGTGACGGCGTCGAGAAGTTCGTCAAGTTGGCGCACCGACGACACCGCGATCTGCACGTCGCCGGCCACGGCGGGGGCGAAGTCGGTGCCCGGCGGGTGCAGCCAGGCCAGGAGCGGAGCGGCAATGCCGTCGTTGCGCAACGCCAACGCCTCGCCGACGGTCGCCACGCCGAGTTCGGTGGCACCCGCGGCCAGCGCGGCCCGGCTCACCTGCGTGGCGCCGTGCCCGTACCCGTCGGCCTTGACGACGGCCATGACCTGCGCGTCCCCCGCGAGGTCACGCAGAAGACGCACGTTGTGGGCGATCGCGTCGAGGTCCACCACCGTCTGGGGTGCCACGATCGCGGTCGGCGTCGTCAGCTCGGTCGTGTGCATTGTCGTTTCACCACGGCCGATTGTCCCAGACGGGGCAGCGGTGGCCCGACGCTAGTGCGCGAAGGGCTGCTGCTGGTTGAAATGCCCGCGCGGTTTGAGCTCGTCGAGGTGGGTCAGCACGGTGGCCAGGTCGTCGTGCAGCGCCCGGGCCAGGTCCGCGGAGAATCCCTCGCGCACCACGATGCGCAACATCGTGACGTCGGTGGCACCCTCCGGCATCGTGTAGGCGGGTACCTGCCAGCCGAAGGCGCGCAGCCCCTGCGACACATCGAACTCGGTGTAGCCGAAGTCCCCGGCCAGCTTGAAGCTGACCACCGGGATCGCCGATCCATCGGCGACGACGTCGAAGTGCTTGCTTTCGCGGAGCTGGTCGCCGAGCCACCGCGCGGTCTGTGAAAGACACTGCATCACTTGCGAATAACCTTCGCGACCGAGCCGCAGGAAGTTGTAGTACTGACCCACGACCTGGTTGCCGGGTCTGGAGAAGTTCAGCGTGAACGTCGGCATGTCGCCGCCGAGATAGTTGACGTGAAAGACCAGGCCCTCGGCTAGGTATTCGGCGCTGCGCCACACCACGAAGCCGATGCCGGGATAGGTCAGGCCGTACTTGTGGCCACTGACGTTGATGGACACCACCCGCGGGAGCCGAAAGTCCCATTCGAGATCCGGGTGCAGGAACGGCACCACGAAACCGCCGCTGGCAGCGTCGACGTGCACCGGGATGTCGAGTCCGCCGTCGGCAGCCAGCTTGTCGAGTGCGGCGCAGATCTCGGCGATGGGTTCCAGTTCCCCGGTGTAGGTGGTGCCGAGGATCGCCACCACGCCGATGGTGTCCTCATCGATGTTCTCGAGCACCTGCTCGGGGGTGATCACATAGCGGCCCTCCGCCATCGGCAGATACCGGGCCTCGACGTCGAAGTAGCGGCAGAACTTCTCCCAGACCACCTGAACGTTCGCGCCCATCACCAGGTTCGGCGTGCGTCCCTTCCACTTCTCGCCGACGCGCTCGCGCCACCGCCACTTCATCGCGAGCCCTGCGAGCATCACCGCCTCGCTCGAACCGATCGTGGAAACGCCGATAGCGCTGGAGGGGTCGTCGTCGCGCAACCCCTCCGCGTGGAACAGATCGGCCACCATGCACACGCAGCGCTGCTCGATCGCGGCCGTCGCCGGGTACTCGTCCTTATCGATCATGTTCTTGTCGAACGTCTCGGCCATCAGCCGTTCAGCCTGCGGATCCATCCACGTCGTGACGAACGTGGCCAGGTTCAGCCGGGAACTGCCGTCGAGCATCAGCTCGTCGTGAATGAACCGGTACGCCGCATCGGGATCCATCGCGTCGTCGGGGAGCCGCAGCGACGGCACCGGTGCCATCGCCAGCCGTCCGGTGTAGGCGGGGGCAATCTGCGGCGCGTGGCTGCGCGTGGGCGGCATGAGGATTCCTCTCGTTACGGACTGGCTTACAAACTGGCTATGGCGGTTCGGACGTGCGCAAGGATGCGTGACGCCGAAGTCGGGGCGGGCCTGGGCCCTGGGTCGGACGCGGCCAGGTTCGCGGCGCGGGCATGGACGAAGGCGGCGGCCGCGGCGGCCTCGCCGGGGGGCAGCCCTGCAGCGAGCAGCGCTCCGATGATCCCGGTCAGCACATCGCCGGATCCCGCTGTGGCGGCCCACGATTGGCCCGCCGGGTTGAGGTACACCGGCCCGCCGGGTTCGGCGATGACCGTCACGTTGCCCTTCAGGAGCACGGTGACGCCGAGGCGGTCGGCGAGCCTGCGGGCGGCGGCTACGCGATCGTCTCCGGGCGGCGAACCGGCGAGGCGGGCGAATTCGCCCGCGTGCGGTGTCAGCACAGTCGGCGCCTCGCGTCCGTCGACCAGATCGGGATGGGCGGCCAGGATCGTCAACCCGTCGGCGTCGACGACCACCGGCAACCCGCTGTCCAACGCGAACCACAGCGCCGCCGCGCCGGTGTCGTCGGTGCCGAGGCCCGGTCCAACGGCCCAGGCCTGTACCCGCCCCGACGCGCTCGGATTCGGCGCCGCGATCACCTCCGGCCACCGCGAAAGAACCTGCTGTCCAGCACTTCCGGCGTACCGGACCATGCCCGACGTCGCCGCGACCGCCGCGCCTGTGCACAGCACCGCGGCGCCGGGGTAGGTGGCCGAGCCCGCAAGGACACCGGTAACGCCCTGGGTGTACTTGTCGTCTTTCGGACCGGGCACCGGCCACCGCGCGGCCGCATCGCCCGCGTCGAAGGACATCATGTCGGACCGCGGCAGGTCCAGGCCGATGTCGATGAGTTCGACGCGGCCGCAATCGCCCAGCGCATGAACGGGTTTGAGCCCGCCGAACGTCACGGTCAGCGCGGCGCGCACGTGCGGTCCGTCCGTGGCCCCGGTCTGCGCGTCGACGCCGCTGGGGATGTCGACGGCGACCACCGGCACGCCCGCGTCCTCGACGGCGGAGAACACGTCGGCGGCGTTCTGCCGCAGCGGTCCGGACCCGGAGATCCCGACCACGCCGTCGATGACCAGGTCGGTGCCCGCCGGGACCGTTTCGACGACGCGCCCGCCGGCGGCGGTGAACTCCGCGAGCGCAGTGCGGTGGACGCGTTCCGGGTTGAGAAGCACTGCGGCGGCACCGGCGCCGCGGCGGCGCAGGAACGTCGCGGCCCACAACGCGTCGCCGCCGTTGTCGCCGGACCCGACCACGGCGCAGACGCGGCGTCCGGAGACGCCTCCCGTGCGCAGGACGAGGTCACGGGCGATCGCGACGGCAAGGCCGTTGGCGGCGCGGCGCATCAGGGCACCGTCGGGCAGGGACGCCAACAGCGGCGCTTCAGCCTCGCGGATCTGGTCCGCGGTGTAGTAGTGCCGCATCGCCGACCACGTTAGTAGCAAACCGCTCGGCGGGGCTCGGTTTGGGCCGTCTGCCTTCGCCCAGGAATCCGCTGCCCGTTCGGCGATCTCGTCCGCGTACTCGCCATTCATCGCATGCGAGGCGGCGGGCCACACCTCGACGTCAGCACCGGTATGTCGAGTGGCATCGCCTTGCGCAGGGTGTAATCGGTTGTGCCGGAGGAGATCAGTGCGGCCTCGGTTGCGGCCTGATCGGTGTCGGCGCCGCCTGGGCGGCGGGCGGCGTAGTTGGTCACCGTCCACCCGCCGATCGACACTCCCATCAGGTGCACCCGGTTGCATCCCAGCCCGGCAACCGCCTCGTCGAGCCATTGCGCCTCGTCGTCGGGTCCGTGGATGGGCTTTTCCTGCACCGACAGGCCCGCCTCGCCCAGCAGGTCGATCCCGATCACGGGCCGATGTCGTTGAAGGTGCGCGATGTTGTCGCGCCACATCGGGGTGGACGCGTTGCGTCCGGGCAGCAGGATGACCGGCGTCCGGTCGGGCGGCCCGCCGAACCGATGCACCCGCACCGAACCGAACGAGGTTGCCACGTCACGGGATTCGGCGACCGGTGGCAGCTCTGCCATCGCGGCCCGGTATACGCCGAGGAAGTGGGCGCGAGCCCGTTCGTTCTTGAAGCCCCCGACGCGGCCCGGCACTACTCGACGGTGACGGACTTGGCCAGGTTGCGGGGCTTGTCGACGTCGTAACCGCGAGCCTGTGCGACGCCCGCGGCGAACACCTGCAGCGGGATGGTCGACAGCAACGGCTGGAAAAGCGTTGACACCGCGGGGATCTCGATCAGGTGGTCGGCGTACGGGCGGACGGTGTCGTCGCCCTCCTCGGCGATCACGATGGTGACCGCGCCGCGCGCCTGAATCTCGCGGATGTTCGACAGCAGCTTGGCGTGCAGCATCGGCGAGTTCTTCGGCGACGGCATCACGACGATGACCGGGAGGTCGTCTTCGATGAGCGCGATCGGGCCGTGTTTGAGCTCGCCGGCGGCGAAGCCCTCGGCGTGCATGTACGCCAGCTCCTTGAGCTTGAGGGCACCTTCGAGCGCGACCGGGTAGCCGACATGCCTGCCGAGGAACAGCACGGTCTGCGACTGCGCGAAGCGGTGGGCCAGCGCCTTGACCGGTTCGACGGTCTCCAGCACGCGGCTGACCAGGTCGGGCATGGCCTCCAGCTCGCGGTACTCGCGCTCGACCTCGTCGGGGTATTTCGTGCCGCGCGCCTGCGCCAGGGCAAGCCCGACAAGATAATTCGCGGCGATCTGAGCGAGGAACGTCTTGGTCGACGCCACGCCGATCTCGGGCCCGGCCCGGGTGTAGAGCACCGCATCGCATTCGCGCGGAATCTGGCTGCCGTTGGTGTTGCAGATGGCCAGCACCTTGGCCTTCTGCTCCTTGGCGTGCCGGACGGCCTCCAACGTGTCGGCGGTCTCACCGGATTGCGAGATCGCCACCACCAGGGTGTGACTGTCCAGGACCGGGTCGCGGTAACGGAATTCGCTGGCGAGTTCGGCCTCGACGGGCAACCGGGTCCAGTGCTCGATCGCGTACTTGGCCAGCAGCCCCGAGTGGTACGCGGTGCCGCAGGCCACGACGAAGACCTTGTCGACCTCGCGCAGTTCCTGATCGGAGAGCCGCTGCTCGTCGAGCACGATGCGGTTGTCGGCGAAATGGCCCAGCAACGTGTCGGACACCGCGGCGGGCTGCTCGGCGATCTCCTTGAGCATGAAGTACTCGTAGCCGCCCTTTTCGGCCGCCGACATGTCCCAGTCGATGTGGAACGCTCGGGCGTTCGCGCCGTCGTCCACGCCGTCGAAGTCGGTGATGCGGTATCCGTCGGCGGTCACCACCACCGCCTGGTCCTGGCCGAGCTCGACGGCGTCGCGGGTGTGTTCGATGAACGCGGCGACATCGGAGCCCACGAACATCTCACCGTCGCCCACGCCGAGCACCAACGGTGTGGAGCGCCGCGCCGCGACGATCGTGCCCGGGTCGTCGGCGTTGGCGAACACCAGAGTGAAATGTCCTTCGAGGCGGCGCAGCACCGCGAGCACCGAGGCGGGGAAATCGCCCGCGGTGGGGCCGTGGTGGAACTGCCAGGCGACCAGGTGCACCGCGACCTCGGTGTCGGTGTCGCTGGCGAACTCCACGCCGGTCTTCTCGAGTTCGGCCCGCAGCGCGGCGTAGTTCTCGATGATCCCGTTGTGGACGACGGCGATCTTGCCCGCGGCGTCGCGGTGCGGGTGGGCGTTGCGGTCGGTGGGCCTGCCGTGCGTCGCCCACCGGGTGTGGCCGAGGCCAGTGCTGCCGCCGAGGCTGGACGCGTCGGTCTCGGTCAGCGCGGCTTCGAGGTTGGCCAGCCGACCGGCCCGGCGTCGCACCGTGAGCCCGCCGTGGCCGTCGAGCAGGGCGACGCCCGACGAGTCGTATCCGCGGTACTCCATCCGGCGCAGCGCGTCGACGACGATGTTGCAGGCAGGACGCTGCCCGACATAGCCGACGATTCCGCACATAGGCATTCAGGGTAGTGCAAGAGCCGCCGGAAACCCTGTGGGCTACGGTCGTCTGGTGGCCAGCACGAAGAAGCTGTTCAAGGCCCTGACTCGCCGCGGCCCGCACCGCGTTTTACGAGGTGACCTGGCCTTCGCCGGGCTTCCCGGTGTGGTGTTCACCCCCGAGGCCGGACTCAACCTGCCGGGCGTCGCATTCGGCCACGACTGGCTTGCCGGCGCCGACCGCTACCACGGCACGCTGGAGCACCTGGCCTCGTGGGGCATCGTCGCTGCGGCGCCGGCGACCGAAACCGGACTGGCCCCGTCGGCGCTCAACTTCGCCTATGACCTGGGCACAACGCTCGACATCATCACCGGGGTGCGGCTGGGCCCTGGCGAGATCAGCGTGCAGCGCAGCAAGCTCGGGGTGGTCGGGCACGGGTTCGGCGGGTCGGCGGCGGTCTTCGCCGCGGCGGGGCTGCCCACCAAGCCGAGATCCGTCGTTGCGATATTCCCCACAGTCACCGCACCGCCCGCCGAGGAGCCTGCGGCGAGCCTGCAGGTGCCCGGTCTGGTGCTCAGCGGGCCGGGCGACCCGATGACGCTGCGGTCCAATGCCGTCGAGCTGGCCAGGACCTGGAAGACGGCCACCCTGCGCACGGTCAGCAAGGCCAAGCCGGGTGGGCTGATCGAGGGCCGCCGCCTGGCACGCGCGGTGGGCCTGCCCGGCGCCGACCGCAGCACCCAGAAGGTGGTTCGTGCGCTGATCACCGGGTTCCTGCTCTACACGCTGACCGGCGACAAGACCTACCGGGACTTCGCCGACCCCGACCTTCCCCTGCCGAAGGCCCCGAACGTCGACCCGTTCTCCGAGGATCCGGTGGATCTCGAGAACAAGGTCGTCGCGCTGCTGAAGCCCTGACCCGTGCCAACCAACCGGTTGGGTGTATAACTCGATGATGCGCACCGGGATCTTCCTCAACTACACCGACGGCTTCCTGCAGGCGGTGGATCAGGTCGTCGAGCTCGAGAAGGTCGGCGTCGACCTCGCCCTGGTCGCCGAGGCGTACTCCTATGACGCGATCAGCCAGCTCGGCTTTCTGGCCGCCAAGACCTCGCGCATGGAACTCGGCACCGGAGTCGTGCCGATCTACGTCCGCACGCCGACGTTGTTGGCCATGACCGCGGCGGGCCTCGACTACGTCTCGGGCGGCCGCTTCCGGCTCGGCATCGGCACATCCGGACCCCAGGTGATGGAGGGCTTCCACGGCGTTCCGTTCGACGCCCCGCTGGGACGCACCCGTGAGGTCGTCGAGATCTGCAGGCAGGTCTGGCGTCGCGAACGCGTGCAGTTCGACGGCAAGCACTATCAGATCCCGCTGCCCAGCGATCAGGGCACCGGCCTGGGTAAGCCGTTGCAGTTGATCAATCACCCTGTGCGCGACCGCATCCCGGTCACGATCGCCGCTCTGGGGCCGAAGAACGTCGAACTCACCGCCGAGATCGCCGAGGGGTGGCAGCCGGTGTTCTTCTATCCCGAGCAGGCCGACGCCGTGTGGGGTGAGGCGCTGCGGGCCGGCTTCGCCAAGCGCGATCCGTCGTTGGGTCCGCTCGACGTCATGGTCAGCGCACCCCTGGCCATCGGCGACGATGTCGACGACCGGTTGTCCTGGGTCAAGCCGCAGTTGGCGCTGTACATCGGCGGCATGGGTGCACGGGGCCGCAACTTCTACCACAACCTGGCTACCCGCTACGGGTACGGCGAGGTCGCGAACACCATCCAGGACCTCTACTTGGCGGGCAAGAAAGCCGAAGCGATTGCGGCGGTGCCGGATGACTTGGTGCGCAACGTCTCGCTGGTCGGACCGCGCGGGTTCGTCAAGGAGCGGTTGGCGGCCTTCGCCGAAGCCGGTGCGACGACGCTTCTGCTGCAACCACTTTCGGTCGACCGTCGCGAAATCGTCGGATTCGTCGAGGAACTGCACGGCCTGTTGCCATAGACCCGATTAAGCCGAACGCCGCTCGCCGGGGTACAGTGGGTGAAGCGGCATCTTCTGTTCTGCCTTTTGCCGCTTCTCGATCGTCACACCGAGCGCCGCGGATCATCCGCGCCGGGCAGGACGACCACACTGAACTTTCGGAGTTTTTACTTGTCTGTGCAATCCCCCTGTGGCACAACCGTGCCCACGTTCGCTGACCTCGGCCTCCCGAAGACCGTCGTCGACACTCTGGCCGCCAACGGCATCGATTCGCCCTTCCCCATTCAGGCCGCGACGCTGCCCGACTCGGTGGCAGGTCGCGACGTTCTCGGCCGCGGTCGCACCGGATCCGGGAAGACGTACGCGTTTCTGCTGCCGGTGGTGACGAGGCTCACTACAAACCCGTCGAAGCGGGTCCCCGGCCGTCCGCGGGCGCTCATCCTCGCGCCGACCCGTGAACTGGCCGCTCAGATCAGCGCGTCATTGGCGCCGCTGGCGGCGGCCACCAACCTGCGCTCGGTGACGATCATCGGCGGCGTCGGACCCAATCCTCAGATCGCGGCGTTGCGCCAGGGCGTCGACATCGTGATCGCCTGCCCGGGCCGGCTCGAAGATCACGTCAAGTCCCGCCATGCCGACTTGTCGGCCGTCGAGATCACCGTGCTGGACGAGGCCGACCACATGGCCGACCTCGGCTTCCTTCCGCCGGTGAAGCGACTGCTGGACAAGACCCCTCGCAACGGACAGCGGATGCTGTTCTCGGCCACTCTCGACGGCGGCGTCGACGTGCTGGTGAAGCGCTACCTGAACAATCCCGTTGTGCACAGCGTCGATTCAGAGCAGTCGCCGGTCACCGCGATGGAGCACCACGTGCTGCACGTCGACAAGGCGTCCCGTTTGGGCGTGCTCGCCGACCTCGCCGCTTCGCCGGGCCGGACGATCGTCTTCGCGCGCACCAAGCACGGCGCCAAGAACCTTGCCCGGCAGCTGAACTCGCGTGGCGTGCCCGCGGTCGAGTTGCACGGCAACCTGTCACAGAACGCGCGGACCCGCAACCTCGCCGCGTTCTCCGACGGTTCGGCGACCGTGCTGGTCGCCACCGATATCGCCGCGCGCGGCATCCACGTCGACCACGTCAGCCTCGTGGTGCACGCGGACCCGCCCGTCGAGCACAAGGCCTACCTGCACCGCTCGGGCCGAACGGCACGCGCCGGGGCCGACGGCACAGTGGTGACGCTGATGCTCGACGAGCAGGTGTCCGATGTGCGGCAGCTGACCCGCAAAGCCGGCGTCAAGCCGACCATCACCCGCTTCAGCGGTTCGTCGCATCCGGTGCTCAACGAAATCGCACCCGGCGATCGGACTTTCGGCGACCCGATCGTCGCCACCCGCCCCGAGCCCGCACGGCCGCACCAGCCGTCGCCCCCCAGGGGTCGGCAGCAGCGGCGGCGGCGCCCGCAGCGTTCGCGTCGTCCGGCGAACGCCTAACGCCTGGCCACGATCTCGGCCAGCAATGCGACCACCACGCCGAAAGCGAAGTACAGCGGCACCAGCCACGGTGCGACGCCGAAGAGGCCGTCGCAGGCTTCGTGATACGCGAACAGGCCCGCCGTTGCGATGACGATCTCGACGACGGGCCCGATGACCGCGGCCAGCACGCCGCACACGACCGCCGGGCCGTCACCCAGTGCACACCAGGTGATGGTCGCGAGCGTGACGATCAGCGCCATGGCCGGAACGGCGGGTGCGGTATGGATCAACGCGGTCGTGACGTAAATGCCCAGCACCGCCGCCACGCCGGCCAGACCTTGTCGCGCTGTCACGTCGGTGCGCGGCGACGGTAGGTGAAGCCGGAGTTCGGCAAGCGACACCGTCGCCAACGCGACCATCACCGGAAACCAGATCGGGCTGCTCCATATGAACGGCACCGCGTCGGTGAAGTACTCGGTGGTGCCGGTGACGACGTGGCTGTGGTCGCCGACGAGCGACGCCGCCGCACCCAGGGCTAGAAAGAACAGCACGTCTCGCAGCCGCAGCTTCATCAGAGGGACGCTATCGATGCGCCGCGGCGCGGTCAGTCGTGTCATCGCTCGGCAAACTCCGGCAGAAGCTTCAGGAACCGTCGGCCAGGATAACGGCGGAATGCGGTGAGTTTTGGTTACGGAACTGTAACAAGCGCCGAAGTGATCTTCGCCGAAGCGTGGGTATCCGGTCTTCACTCCGGAAGGGGGTGTCGCAATGAGATCAAGCGAGTACTCACCGCTCACAAGGTCCCAGACGTGTGCGCGACACTTACATGGCAGCCGCCGGGGAGTCAGTCGAGCATGGGTAGCCGCGTCCCGGAGTTGCGAACGTCTCGGCACTAGGCGGCCGGCAGTCCATTTCTGGTGTGATCACTGCGGTACGAATCACCAGAACCGGTTGGTCGCCGCCGAATGTGTCCGGCTGACGGTCAACGGACCCGATTGGCCGGACCTCGGCACGTAAACACACGCCCGCCAGTCATTCGCCGACCTGCGGCAGCTCGTCGGCAGCGATCTCGCATGGCGTCCCGGCGGTCGGCGGCTCAGCCGGCGCGGCCAACGGCTCCAGCGGCGCCAGCGGTTGGGGCACCGGCGGTTCCGGCGGCACCGTCGCCGCGGGCGGTTCCTCGACCGGTGCCTCAGCCACCTCCGCGGGCGCGGCGGCGCACACGGGCTCCTCGACCGTCGGCTCCTCGAGTTCCGCCCCGTCCTCCTCGTCTTTCTCTTCGTCCTCGTCTTCCTCGGTGTCCTCGGCCAGCTCCTCGGCGTTGTCCTCGGCCAGCTCCTCGGCGTCTGACTGCGTCGGATCGTCGAGCTCGCCGTCCAGCGCGCCCTCGCCCAGGAGCCCGCCGATCAGGTCACTGAGTTGCTGTCCGAAACCCGAGAACGCACCGCCGAGGTCGGGCACTCCCCCGCCAAGCGAGGGCAACGCCGAGGCGGCGGGCTCGGTCGGTGGCGGCGGCGCCGCGGGCAGCGGTGGGGGCGCCGCGGGCACCGGTGGGGGCGCCGCGGGCAGCGGTGGCGACGGCGCCGCGGGCAGCGGTGGTGACACAGCAGCGGGCGCGGCCCATCCGGCAGGCGTGACGGGAGCGGGCGCCACGCCCGGCGCGGGCGGTGGGGGCGTTGTGTCGGCCGGACCGAGCTGGCCGGGGACGTCGAACACCGCGCCCGTCTCCGGCGCGAGCTGCGCCATCACCGCCTCGTAGGCCGCCTCGATCGCGTCGGTGGCCGCCCGCATCGCCGCAAGCCAGTCACCGCCGACCACGGTGTCGACGAACGGTTTCACCTCGTGATCCACCAACTCACTGGCCACCGCCCGATCGCCGGCCCCCGTGGTGACGGTCTGCGCCGCCGCCAACCAGTCGGCGCGCCGGGCTTGCACGCCGTCGCCGATGGCCGTCACCTTCGCGACCTTGTCGTCCACCGCGGTCCACAGGCGCTCGCGCAGCTCCGCCAGTGCGGACGCGGCGGTCCGGACCGCCGTCGCGGCGACGGTCGCTGCCTGCCCGTGGCGGCGCAAGAACTCGCGGGATGCGCTAGCCCCCGCCCCCTGCCATGCGGTCGACAGCGTATCCAGCTGAGCTTCGAGGCGTGCCAGCGCATCCTCTGCCGCCCTCGCCACCGATTGCATTGCCGCACAATCGGTCTCGAGAGCACCCAGATCCAGACCGTCCTCGGCGGCGTACCAGTCGCGCACCTGGCCGGCGTGCGCTGTCAGGTCCGGATGTCGGTAGCCGAGGCACTGACACGCGAGGACGTACTGCTCGAACTCGGCGACACCGGCCGAATTCTGTTGCGCCCCTCCGGAACCGAGCAAGTCGTGCGCGTGATGGTGGAAGCGGCCGACGAGGACACCGCGCGCCAACTCGCGGTACGAGTGGCCGAGCAGGTCAGCGCGCAACGCTGAACGTGGAACCGGCCGCCGTCACCGCGCGTCCAACTCCTATATGGACGCATCACGTGTCGACGCCGCCGCGCTGCTGAGCGTGTCGCGGCAGTACCAGAGCGCAGCCGACATCGTCGATGCCGCCGTGCGAACGCATCTGAGCGCCTTGGCGTTCGGCGGGGCCGGTGCGGGCCGTTCGTATGTCGCACACGGCGACGCGGTGCGTTCGGCGGTCGAGGACGTCGTGGACCAATTGCGGGCGTGGGCGCGCGCGTCGGCCGAGATCGCCTCCGCGCTGCGGGTCTCCGTCGAGCGCTACACCGAGGCCGATGCCGACGCCGCGGGACGGTTGGGGTGACATGGCTGAGAGCTTCGACGTCACAGCGCGTTTGGCCGACGGGGCACCCGGTGTCGCCGAGTTCGAGCAGTACGTCCTCGCGTGTCAGTGCCTCGGCTACCGACATCCGGACCTGACAGCGCAC
>NZ_LZJE01000305.1:0-18133 GCF_001666865.1 Mycobacterium sp. E136 | reverse complement strand
CGCACCACCGAGGTCATGCCCGCGATGTCGCAGAACCCGCCGAGCGGCACCGCCTTGACGCCGTACTCGGTGCGGTCCCCCCGCTTGTTCGCGCGCCACGTCGACCACAGCGTCGGGCCGAAGCCGACGAAGTAGCGGCGCACCTTCATTCCCGTGGCGCGCGCCACCCACATGTGGCCGCATTCATGCAGGGCCACCGAGACCAAAATGGCCAGTGCGAACAGCACGACACCGGTCAGCCACATCATCTGGTGGTGATTACCTCCCGCTCGACCGCACGCGAGGCGCGGTCACGCGCCCACTGCTGGGCGTCAAGTACGTCTTCCACGGTAGCTGGTTCGGCGGCCCACTGGTCGGCAGCGCGCAGCACGTCGGCGATGGTGCGCACGATCGCGGGGAAGCGGATGCGCCCGTCGAGGAACGCCGCGGCCGCCTCCTCGTTGGCCGCGTTGTAGACCGCGGTCATACAGCCGCCCGCCTCCCCGGCCTGGCGCGCCAGCGCCACCGCGGGGAACACCTCGTCGTCGAGCGGCTCGAAATCCCAGGTCGACGCGGTGGTGAAGTCGCAGGCCAGCGCCGCGGCCGGGACCCGTTCCGGCCAGCCCAGCGCCAACGCGATCGGCAGCTTCATGTCCGGCGGGCTGGCCTGGGCCAGCGTGGAGCCGTCGGTGAACGTGACCATCGAATGCACGATCGACTGCGGGTGCACCACCACCTCGATGCGGTCATAGGGCACCCCGAACAGCAGATGCGTCTCGATCAGCTCGAGACCCTTGTTGACCAGCGACGCCGAGTTCAGCGTGTTCATCGGCCCCATCGACCAGGTGGGATGGGCGCCGGCCTGTTCCGGGGTGGCCGACTCCAGCCGCTCGGCGCTCCACCCGCGGAACGGGCCGCCCGAGGCGGTCAGCACGATCTTGGCGACCTCGTCGGGGGTTCCGCCGCGCAGACACTGCGCCATCGCCGAGTGTTCGGAGTCGACGGGCACGATCTGGCCTGGTCGGGCGGCCTTGAGCACCAGTGGCCCGCCGGCGACCAGCGACTCCTTGTTGGCCAGCGCCAGGCGCGCGCCCGTCGCGAGCGCGGCCAGCGTCGGCTTGAGGCCCAGTGCGCCGACGAGCGCGTTGAGCACCACGTCGGCCTCGGTGTTTTCGACCAGCTCGGTGACGGCGTCGGGTCCGGCGAACGTCACGCCGCCGACGCGGGCTGCGGCGGCCTGATCGGCGACCGCGATATTGGTCACACCGGTCGCCGCGGACTGCTTCGCGAGCAGCTCGGGGTTACCGCCTCCGGCGGCCAGGCCCACCACCTCGAAGCGGTCGGGATTGGCGGCGATGACGTCGAGTGCCTGCGTTCCGATCGATCCGGTGCTGCCGAGGATCAGGACGCGCCGTCGATCCGAACCACCGCGCTGTGCGCCACCGGTAACACTCACCGAACCATTGTGCCGCTTGCCGGTAGTCGCTCGTGAGTCCCCGCGTCTGCGGGATCAGAAGTGTGACGCGAATCTGACGTGATCCATCCGCGCCCCCCACCGGTCCGAATCCCGGATGTCACAGCAGCGAGGCGGGCACCGGACCCGTCCACCACGAGGGAGCAACGCATGAAGATCGATTTCCGTAAGTCCGTCACCGCGGCGGGTGTGGCGGCGGCCGCGATCCTGACCGTCTCGGCCTGTTCGAACGACACCACCTCCGCGGCGCCCACCGCGGCCGCGGAGTCGACGTCGAGCAGCGTCGCGCCCGCTCCGATGAACCAGCCCATGGATCCGGCCGCCGGCCTGGTCGGCCCCGGTTGCGCCGATTACGCGGCCCAGAACCCGACGGGTCCCGGATCGGTCAACGGGATGGCGCTGGACAAGGTGACGGTCGCGGCGGCCAACAACCCGATGCTCACCACGCTGAGCGCGGCACTGTCGGGTCGACTCAACCCGAACGTCAACCTCGTCGACACCCTGAACGGCAGCCAGTTCACGGTGTTCGCGCCGACCGACGATGCGTTCGCCAAGATCGACCCGGCGACCATCGAGACGCTCAAGACCGACTCGGATCTGCTGACGAGCATCCTGACCTACCACGTGGTGCCCGGCCAGGCCGATCCCGCGCAGGTGATCGGCACGCACAAGACTGTGCAGGGCGCCGACGTCACGGTCGCGGGCGGCGGACAGGACATCAAGGTGAACGACGCGGGTGTGGTGTGCGGCGGAGTGCGCACCGCGAACGCGACCGTCTACCTCATCGACTCGGTGTTGATGCCGCCGGCGAATTGACCTGTCTAGCAACAGGTTCGGAGGGCAGCCCGGCACCCCGGCTCGGGCTGCCCTCCCTCGTCGATGCGACGTCAGCCCGCACCCAGCTGGTGCAACAGGCCGTACATGTCGAGCTGACCGCGATGCGCGACCAGCATGTCACCCTGGAACCTGTCGATGTGGATCCCGGCGACCGTGACCTTGGTACCCGACG
The DNA here is from genome assembly GCF_001666865.1 of Mycobacterium sp. E136. Lineage (NCBI taxonomy): Bacteria > Bacillati > Actinomycetota > Actinomycetes > Mycobacteriales > Mycobacteriaceae > Mycobacterium > Mycobacterium sp. E136. The sequence goes on along the minus strand of NZ_LZJE01000305.1, from coordinate 15,671 downwards.
GCGGTGCGCCGCGGAACTCACCGTCGTGAGTGCCGATGAACTTGAACCGCGAGATGCCGTGCGAACCGTCGACGAGCACTTCCTCGATTTCGTGCCTGCCGTCGGAAAAGCCCCGCGTGAACTCTTCGAGGTGCGTGCGCCACTCCTGCCACCCGCCCACGGCCGCGCCGGCGACCTCGACGACCAACCGGGGCGACACCAACGCCTCCACCGTCGCCCAGTCCCGACGATCGATCGACGTATAGAGGCACTCGACGAGGTCGCGGACTTCGTCCTCGGAGAAGCTCACGGCCGCACCTTGGCGATGATGGTCTCGGCGAACCGTTCGATGGGCTCCCGATACCGTTCCACGCCACCGGGTTCCAGGTCCATGCCCATCCACGGGCTGCACATCACCGCGGTGATCCCGGCATCTTCGGCCCGCTTGTACAGGTCCGGCGACGGGGGTTCGAGCAGCGCCAGCATGATGTCGAACGGTTCGTTCTCGCGGCCGTACTCGCGAAGCAGCGCGCGCAACTTCTGCGCGTAGCCGACGGCCTCGTCCCACTGATACGCGTAGCCGACCCAGCCGTCGCACAGCCGCGCGGCGCGCCGCAATGCCGCCTCGGACTCCCCGCCGCACAGAATCGGCACCGGCGCAACGGGATGCGGTTCGATCATCATCTCCGGCACCTGGTAGTACTCGCCGCTCCACGACACCCAGCCGCCGCGCCACAGCTCCCGCAACGCGGGGATCATCTCGTCGAGGCGCTTACCGCGAGTGCCGAAATCCTGGCCCATCAACTCGTATTCCTCGCGCATCCACCCGACGCCCGCGGCCAGGGACACCCGCCCATCCGACAGCACCGACGCCGTCGCGACCTGTTTGGCCACCTCGAGCAGCGGGCGTGCGGGCGCGATGTAGACGGCGTTGGAGAACCGCAGCCGGTTCGTCACCGCGGCCATCGCTCCGATCTGCACCCAGCAGTCGGGCCACGCGGTCTCCGGCGCCCACATCGGCTTACCGGTCGGCGAGTCCGGATACGGCGAGCTGAGCTCGCGGGGATAGATCATGTGATCCGAGCACACCATCCCGTCATAGCCGGCCTCGTCGAAGGCGCGGGCGAGCCCGAGAATCTCTGACGTTTTCATGAACGCGGTGCCCGACCAGAACTCCATCCTGTTTCTCTATCGCGAAATCGGGGCAGCATCAATGCCATGCCCACATTGTTGTGGTTTCGTCGCGATCTGCGGTTGCGCGATTCGCCCGCGCTGTCAGCGGCGGCCGCCGCCGACGGTGACGTGCTGGCCTGCTACGTCCTCGACCCCCGGCTCGAAGCGTCGGCCGGCGCCCGTCGGCTGCAGTACCTCTACGACGCGCTACAGGTTCTGCGCGACGGCCTCGACGGCAGGCTGTTCGTGACGCGTGGGCGGCCCGAGAAACGAATCCCCGCTGTCGCCAAGGCGATTGACGCGTCCGCGGTCCACGTCTCGGCCGACTTCACGCCGTTCGGGCGTCGACGCGACGACGCCGTGGCGGCCGCACTCGGCGACATCCCGCTCGAGGCGACGGGCTCGCCGTACCTCGTATCGCCGGGGCGGGTGACCAAACCCGACGGCAGCCCGTACAAGGTCTTCACCCCGTTCTACAGGGCCTGGCGTGAACACGGTTGGCGCGCGCCCGCTGCGTCGAGCCCCGAATCGGCGCGTTGGCTGGACCCCTCGAAGGTCCGCGGCGCGGTGCAGATTCCCGATTCTGGGGTCGAACTCGACCTGCCCGCCGGCGAGACCGCCGCGCTACAGCAGTGGAAGTCGTTCGTGAGCGACGGACTCGACACGTACGCCGACGACCGCAACCGCCCCGATCTCGGCGGCACCAGCCGCATGTCGGCGCACCTGAAGTTCGGCACCATCCATCCCCGCACCATGGCCGCCGACCTAGGTCGGGGCAAGGGCGCGCAGGCGTACCTGCGGGAGTTGGCGTTTCGCGACTTCTACGCCGCGGTGCTCGCCGAATGGCCCCGCAGCTCGTGGTGGAACTGGAATTCCGCGTTCGACGACATGGAGGTCGATGACGGCCCCGAGGCGCAGGAGCGGTTTGAGGCCTGGAAACGGGGCCAGACGGGCTTTCCGATCGTCGACGCCGGTATGCGCCAGCTCGCCGAGACCGGGTGGATGCACAACCGGGTCCGCATGATCGCGGCGTCATTCCTGGTCAAGGACCTGCACCTACCGTGGCAGTGGGGTGCGCGCTGGTTCCTCGACCAACTGGTCGACGGCGACATGGCCAACAACCAGCACGGCTGGCAGTGGGTCGCGGGCACCGGGACCGATGCCGCGCCGTTCTTCCGCATCTTCAACCCGACTACGCAGGGTGAGAAGTTCGATCCCGACGGCGGCTACGTGCGGCGCTGGGTACCCGAGGTCGACGACGACGGCTATCCCGCGCCGATCGTCGACCACGCCGCCGAACGCAAAGAGGCGCTGCGCCGCTACGCCGACCTCACTTGATGATCTGGCCGCCGTCGACCGGCAGCGCCACCCCGGTGACGTAGCGCCCGGAGTCGCCGCACAGGTACACCATCGCGTCGCTGATCGCCTCCGGCTCGACGGGCGGCACGTTGAGCAGTGGCTGCTGGGAGGCGCTGAAGGCGGGATGCTCACCGGACCATTCGGCCAGCGCCTCGTTGTAGATCATCGGCGTGGCCACGCCGCCGGGATGAACGGAGTTGACGCGAATGTTCTTCTCCGCCAACCCTCGTGCGAAGTGGCGCATCACGCCGATCACACCGTGCTTGGCGACGGTGTATCCCGCCGCGCCGTGGTTCATCGTGCCGAAGTCGACGGTGACGGGTTTGAACGCGGCCGCCGAGCTGGTGATCACGATCGCGCCGCCGCCGCCGTGGGCGAGCAGGGCGGGCAGCGTCGCGGTGATCGTGTAGTAGACGCCGTTGAGCATGACGTTGACGGCGTCGATGAACGCGGAGATCTCGCCTCCCTGCTCCCCCGCCGCCGGCAGGATCCCCGCGTTGGCGAGCACGAAGTCGATGCGGCCGAGCTCCGCAGCGCCCTTGGCCGCGATCTCCTGCAGCCGCACGAGGTCGCGGACATCACCGTGTTCGGCGACGATCCTGCGGCCGGTCTTCTCCACGAGGTTGACGGTCTCGTCGAGGTCCTCCGGGGTGGCCATCGGATAGGCGACGCTGTCGATCTGCTCGCACAGGTCGACCGCGATGATGTCGGCGCCTTCCTCGGCGAATCGAACCGCGTGCGCGCGGCCCTGGCCCCGCGCGGCGCCGGTGATGAACGCGACCTTGCCCTCGAACATCTGCCGTTGTGCTCCTTGCGCCCGCGGTGTCATGACGCAACACCCTACGGTCCGTGCAGTAGGCCCCCTGTTTTGGGCATATGCCAGAATGTCGGCAGTACAGAGCCCGACCATGAGGAGCAGCCGTGGCCAACACCGAGGTGCAGCGACACACCGGGGTCGACGTCGAAGACGTGCCGTCCGCCGAGTGGGGCTGGTCGAAGGAGAACCCGAAGTTCTTCCACATCGGCGGCATCATCGCGGCGCTGTTCCTGCTCGCCCTCATGCACGGCAATCACGTCGGACGCGTCGAGGATCTCTTCCTCATTGGATTCGCCGTCGTGATTCTGGCCGCGGTCGCCCGCGACTGGTGGCTGCGCCGCCGCGGCTGGATTCGCTAGACCGGGTTCAGCGGCCGGAAGGACTCGATCCCCAAGTCGAAGAGCGTCTCGGTGGCGCCGACGGCGGTGGTCACGTCGGCCGCAGCCAGGGCCCGGGCCTTGAACGCGCGGGCCGCGACACTCAGCCGATGCTCGGTCGCCTCGACGCGACCGCCGAGTTCGGCCGGCCACTCGTCGCCCCACACCATCACCTCGGCGCCGCGCTTCACCAACTCGAAGACGTGGGCCCGCACCCGCGGATCGTCACGCAGTAGCTCCGCACCGACCGCGAGCGCACCGTCTCGGGGCGCGTCGCGCAAGGCGCTGTGTGCGCCCTGACGGGTGGCGTTGGCGCCCAGGATGGTCAGCGCCCGCACATCAGTGCAGTCCTCGACCCAGACGTTGACGTCCCAGCCGGCCCGCGCGCGGTCGAACAGCCAACCGCCCGCGCGTCCAACCAGGTCGGCGAGGTTCGTCGCCAGAATGCTGAGATGATGCTGCTTGACCGGGTCGTCGGCGGCTAGGGCGCCGTCGGCCGACACGACGTCGTCGGTAGAGGGTCGAGTCGCCATAGTTCCTATCCGATCGGGTCAGCGACGCCGGTCGAGGAGGCGTCACGGCGCCCCTAGAGCGTGACACTATTGTCGCGATCTGTAAAGGTTCGGTGTCGCGTCGGTCAGCGCGAGGCGACGGCCAGAGGCAGAGTCGAAGCCACCGGGGTCAGCTCGCCGGACAACCCCGCGGCGCGGCGGATCTCGACGAAGGACTCGATCAACGCGTCCGTCGCCTCGTGAGGATCGTCGAGCGTGCGGTCGTCTGTCAGCACCGAGATGGCGAGCTGGTCGACGTAGCTCCACACCGTGATGTTCATCCCGCTGCCGGTGACGACCGGTCCGACAGAGTAGATCTCGCTCAGCACACCACCTGCGATGTGGCCGCGATCGCGGGGTCCCGCGACGTTGGAGATGGTCAGGTTCATCACCGCGCCGGACTCCATTCGGCTCGCCTGCATCCGAAAGAACCTGGGCGCCAACGCCGGTGGCAGATACGACATCCACGCAGGCAGCACCGTCGGCCCGAGCAGCTGGTGACTCTCCTTGGCGATCTTGGTCGCCACCGCGGTGAGTCTGACCCGTTCGAGCGGATCTGCGATGTGCACCGGCAACGACGGCATCATGTAGGTGAACTCGTTGCCCGTCAAGCGATCTCGCGACGGGTCGGTGCTGACCGGCACGCCGGCGATCAACGGCTCGTCGGCGGTCCCGTCGTAGCGCTGCAGCAGCGTGCGCAGTGCCCCGGCCGCGGTGGCCAACACGATGTCGTTGAGCGTCACGCCCAGATGTCTGCTGGTCTCCTTGACCTCCGCCAGCGACAGCGGCGCGGTCGCGAATCGCCGCCCCGGCGACACGACGTGGTTGAGGAACGTTCGCGGCGGGGCGAAGTTGCGCGCCAGATCGGGATGACGGCCCCGCTCCCTGGCGCGCTTGCGCACCCGCGACACGCCGGCCGCCGTCTCGTTGAGCAGCCGGGGCAGCCGGCGGATCAGCTGGGCGTGGTCGCGGCCCGCGGCCTTGAGCAGTTGCGCGGTGGTGCGCAACGCCGGGTCGGCGACGACCCGAACGGGCGACGGCGCCTCGGATTCGAGTGCCTTGGCCAGTTGGTTGGCCGAGGCGACGCCGTCGGCCAGCACGTGATGCACCTTGTGGACGATCGCGACGCGGCCGTCGGCGAGGCCCTCGGCGACGTACATCTCCCACAGCGGGCGGCTGCGGTCCAGCGGTGTGCTGGCGATCTCGCCGATGAGGTCGTCGAGTTCACGCCTGCCGCCCGGCGGCGCGACGCGCGCCCGGCGCAGGTGGTAGTCGAGGTCGATGTCGTGGTTCTCCCACCACATCGGGTGGTGAAGCCGAAGCGGGATGTCGACGAGTTGGTAGCGCAGCGCCGAGAGCGCCATCAACCGCGGATAGGCGACCCGCCGGAACATGTCGAAGCTGTAGTCCTCGATGCCCGACACATCGAGGATGCCGATCTTGAGCGTGTGCATGTGGATCTCGGGCGTCTCGCTGTACAGCATCAACGCGTCCACACCGTTGAGTCGCTTCATTCCTCCCCGCATCCCGCCTCGCCCAGGCAACGCCTACCGGTTTCCCAATCGTGCTCCTCCTCAAGCACGTTCGCTGGGGAGGTGACGATGAGCCCGAAATTTGTAAGGCTGACCGGCATGAGTCTCGTCGCCGCCCGCGGACCGCTGGGCAACGATCCGGCCGGCTGGTTCACGCCACCGCTGCCCGCCGACGTGGTGTTCGTCGAACCGCATCCGCGCCGGGTGCAGGCACTGCGCAACGGAAACACGGTGCTGGACACCGAGCGCGCGTTGCTGGTGCACCGTCGCGGCCACCCGCTCAGCTACGCCTTTCCCATCGACGAGGTCGGCGACCTTCCGTGCGAGCCCGTCGTCGAGGCGCCCGGCTACGTCCGGGTGCCGTGGGACGCCGTCGACACGTGGCTGGAGGAAGGCCGCACGCTCGTGCACTATCCGCCCAACCCGTATCACCGCGTCGACTGTCGGCCGACGCATCGCGCGCTGCGCGTGACGGTGGCGGGTGAACCGCTGGTCGACACGGCCGAGACCGTGATCGTCTTCGAGACGTCGCTGGAGCCTCGCCTCTACGTCGACCCGGCGCACGTGCGAACCGACCTGCTGCGACCGTCGTCGACCACCAGCTACTGCAACTACAAGGGCTACGCGTCGTATTGGTCGGCCGTCGTCGGCGACACCGTGGTCGAGGACGTCGCGTGGAGCTATCCGGACCCGCCGCCCGAGACGCTGCCGATCGCGGGCTTTTACAGCTTCGACCCCGAGCGCGCCGAGGTGTCGGCCAAACTGCCCGGCACCTGATCACCGCCGAATCTGAGCTTCTGCGCGAGTTTCGCCCCCGATATCGCGCACAAGTTCAGTCTCGGCGTCAGGACTTGGCGATCACCGACTCGCCGAACCGCTGGATGGCTTCGAGCACGTGCGCGAGGCTGTCGCCGGGCAGACCGACCTGAACCCACGTCACCCCGAGCTTGGCCAGCTTCTCCAATCCGGAGAGGTATTCATCGGGGTTGAAGTCGTCGCCGCCGGGAGTGCCGCCGTCGGGGTTGGTGAAGGTGATGTCGATGCGCGACCAGTCGCGGCCGGCTTCGTCGAACCGGCGCCGCAGATCCTCGATACCCCATGCGAGGGCCGCGACATCCATGGGCGCCGTACGCGCGGTCTGGGCCAGCACGCCCTGCGCGGGGAACGGGCACCATCCGTCACCGTGGGCGACGACGCGCTTGCGGGCGGCGGTGGTGTTGCCGCCGATCCAGATGGGCGGATACGGATCGCTGACCGGCCGGGGGTGTGCGGTGATGCCGCTGGCGGTGAAATGTCGCCCCTCGTAGGAGAAGTCGTCGGTGGTCCAGATGCCGCGGATGACCTCCAGCGCCTCTTCGAACAGCGCGGCCCGCTCCTCGAAATCCACGCCGAGCGCGGTGAATTCCCGCTTCAGATAGCCGACGCCGACGCCGAGCGTGAACCGCCCGTCGGACAACAGGTCCAGGGTGGCACCGGATTTGGCGACGACGAACGGGTTGCGATACGGCAGCACGACGATGTTGGGGATCAGCCGCAGGCGGGTGGTGACCGCGGCGGCGTAACCCATCGCGACGAACGGGTCCACCGCGTCGTGGCCACCGGCCTGGAGCCAGCGCTGTGTCGGCGCCGGGTGGTCGGTGAACCCGAACCCGTCGAAACCCGCGGCCTCCGCGGCGGCCGCGACCGTCGCGATCCCCTTGCCGGTGACAAGCTCCGGGTTATACGGGTGGGTGTGCATCGGGTGGGTGAAGGTGAACCGCATATCGTGTCCCGTCTAGAACATTCTTCTCGTTTTCCGAGAATGTCGTTACCATGCGAACCGCGGAAAGTACAGCTTCGAGGCGATGGGAGGGCGATGGGCACTACTGACGTGGCGAGGCCCGAGATCGGCGTCTACCTGCCCCAGATGGGCTTCACCTACGAACAGATGCTGGATCGCACCCGGCGCTGCGAGGCGCTCGGCATCGACTCGTTGTGGCTCTACGACCACCTCTACGGGCCCGGCGTGCCGGACTATCCGTCGCTGGAGGCGTGGACGCTGGCCACCGCGCTGCTGAGCAACACCGAACGCATCCGGATCGGACACATGGTGCTGTGCAACCAGTTTCGCCATCCCGCGGTCCTGGCCAAGATGGCCACGACGCTCGACCAGATCTCCGCCGGCCGCTTGCAGCTCGGTCTGGGCAGCGGTTCGATCGAAGACGAGCACATCCGCACCGGGCTGCCGTGGGGATCGTTTCGTGAGCGTTCCGAGCGCCTCGGCGAGACGCTGGAGATCCTGGCGCAGGCCTTCGCCGACGAGCGAATCGACTTCAGCGGCAAGCACTTCACGATCACCGACTTCGCGGTGAAGCCCGGTCCGGTCCAGCGGCCGAGGCCGCCGATCGTGGTCGGCGGCATCGGCGAGAAGTACACGCTGCCGCTGGTGGCCCGGTATGCGGACGTGTGGAACGTGCCGACGTACGCGCTGGGCGAACTGCAGCACAAGGTGTCGGTGCTGCAGACCATATGCGAGGACATCGGGCGGGATCCGTCGACCATCGTGTTGTCGGTCGAGGCCGTGATGGCGCTCGCGCCCGACGAGGCATCGGTGCCGGAGGTGCGCGGTCTTGCCGAGAAACGCTTTGGGGCACCGGCGTTCGGCCTCGAGGAGGCGGGCCTGATCGGGACACCGCCGACGATCGTCGACCGTCTCCACGAACTGCGAGAGCTCGGCTTCGGCCAGATCGTGCTGTTCACACACGACCGTGCGTCGAACCGGACGCTGGATCTGCTGGCCGCCGAGGTGATCGCGAAACTCTAGGCGGGCCGCTTCGCCGGTGGCGAGTAGCTCGGTCGCCCGAGTCCCAGCGCGTGCTGGGCGATCATGTTGCGGAACACCTCCAGCGTGCCGCCGTAGATGCCGGCGGGCCCGGCCAAGCGGAAGGCGTACTCGACTCCCCCGCCGCCCGTGACGCCCTCCGCCCCGACCGGCAGGCTGCCCGCCGTGCCCAACAGGTCCATCAGGTCCGGTGCGACGTCACGCATCGTCTGCGCGTTCGCCACCCGACCGAACATGTCCGGCGTGCTCAGGGCCGCCTCGATCCGCGCGACGGCGCGACCGAGCCGGTACCGCGCCGAATCCTCGTCGCTCAGCACGGCGAAGATCTCGTCGACCGCCTCGGCGAGCAGTGTCAGGTGCTCGCTCATCGTCGCCAGCTTCTGCAGGCCCTGCGCGTCGCGCTCGATGGTGCCGTGTTCGGCGTTCAGCGCCTCGCGCAGCACCGACCAGCCGCCGTTCACTGGGCCCACGCGGAACTTGTCGTCGACGCGGACGTCGCTGTAGAAGGTGATGTTGGTGCGGTCACCGTCGACGGTGCGGATCGGCTGGATCTCGATGCCCAGAGACGACAGCGGCACCAGGAACATCGTGAGGTTCTTGTGTTTCGGCGCCTCGGGATCCGTGTTGGTGATCAGGAAGACGTACTGTGCGTTGTGGGCGTTCGATGTGAACATCTTGGAGCCGTTGATGATCCAGCTCGACCCGTCCGCCTCCCGCACCGCGCGGGTCTTGCACGTCGCGACGTCCGAGCCGCCCTCGGGTTCGGTGTAGCCCAGGCACAGCCGGTAGTGCCCCGACAGCACGTTCGGCAGCACCTCCTGCTTCAACTCCGGCGTGGCGAACTGCTCCAGGCAGCGCGCCACCATCATCGTGGTGGGCCAGTGAAACCACGGTGCGTGGGAGCGGCCGATCTCCAGTTCCCAGATGCGGCGGCGGATGGCGCTGAAGCCGCCGTCGGCCTCGGAGTTGAATTCCGCCGCGAGGTAGCCCCGTTCGGCGAGCGCGAGATGGACGCCCTCGTCGAAGTTCTCACCGGTTCGGCGGTCCCGTTCGATGACCTCGTCGGTGACGACGGACCGCAGGACGTCACGAACCTCGTCCTGGAACGCCCGGTTGTCCTCGCTCAACTGCACGCGGGAGAAGTCCACCTGGACACCGTGACACTTCTGCGGTTAGTTGTAAAGTCTGAACCCGTTCCTCCACGGAAGGCAGCACATTGGGCATCGTCACGACCAGTTCGCAAACCGCGTTCGCCGTCGGAGCGGAGACGATCTACGACTTCGTGACGAACCCGGCGAACTGGCCCAAGACCTACCCCACGAGCGCCCACATCGGGGGACTACCCGACCACCTGCCGCTGAAGGTCGGAGACACCTGGACCGAGACCGGTCCCGACGGCGACCGCATCTTCACGTGGCACCTCGCCGTCGCCGCGCGCCCGACCATCTGGGTGTTCACCTCGATCGGCCGCCTCGGCCACGACCGCGACGGCAACGGCGGCATGGAGGGCCGAATCACCGTGGAGTACCACTTCACCCGCCCCGGCGGGGACATCACGCTGTTCACCCGGACGATGACCGTCGAGGCCTACAAGCACGCCCCGTTGCCGGACGGGTTCTTCCGTGCGGTCAACCCGGCGCACATCGACGATTACCACGCCGCGATCGCCCGCGAACTCGGCAGTTCCTGAACTACGAGCCGTGCAGCGCCCGACGCAACGCCGCGCCTTGCAGTTCGAACAACCGGACGCTGGTCTCCCACTCCGGGACCATCGAGTCGAACCCGTGACACGTGCCGGGAAACACGTGCAGTTCGGTCGCGACACCGGCGTGCATCAGCCGCTGCGCGTACTCCACCGCCTCATCACGCAGCGGGTCGAGTTCCGAGCAGCTGACGAACGCGCCTGCCACACCGGCCAAGTCAGCGGCCCGACCGGGGACCGCGGCGACATCAACGGACACGTCCCCCAGGTAGTGCCGCCACATCATCTCGGTCGCGGGCCCGTCGAAGCCGGGCGTCGTGACGAACTCTCTCTTGGATTCGGTGGACCGGTCGTCGAGCACCGGCTGGTGCAGCAGCTGGAACACCACCGGCGGCGCCGCCGACTCCGCCGACCGTTGCGCGAGCCCCGCCGCCAGCGCACCACCGGCGCTGCTCCCCGCGACCGCGAGCCTGGCCGCGTCGAGCCCGAGTTCCGTCGCACATTCGGCGGCCCAGTTCAGCACCGCCAGCGCGTCATCCAGCGCGGCCGGGAACGGGTGCTCGGGCGCCAGCCGGTAATCGACCGAGAGCACCGTGCAACCCCCGCGCCGGGCCAGCTCGACGCACTGCAGATGGTCGGTGTCGAGGTTGCCCAGCACGAACGCCCCGGCGTGGCAGTAGATCACCGCCGGCGATGGTGCGGCGGCTCCGCGGTAGATGCGTACCCGAACCGAATCAGCCACGCGTTCTTCGATCTCCACGACGATGTCGTTGACCGCCCTGGCGGCTTCGGCGCGGCGCTGATTGAGTGAGTCGCGGACGACGCCGAGCAACCCCGGCGACAGATCGGTCCGGGCCTCCGCCAGGTGGCGCAGCGCGGGGTCGAGCCGGTCGACGATGGTCACGACGTCAAGGCCTCGCAGCGGTCCGAGTCTCTGCTTCCGCCGCCCGGTCCTGCCGAGCCGGCTCGAATGTGTAGTCGGACGGCTTGAACCGTCGCGTCATACCCCAGAACGCGCGGGCGCTGCGCGGCCACTGGGTGACGACACGGCCGTTCGCGGCGCGGAAGTAGTTGCTGCACCGGGTGAGCCAGACGGTGCCCTCCATCCAGCGGTCGACCTTTGCCAGGAACGCCGCCATCGCACTCGGCCGGACCGCGATGTACGACTTGCCCTTACGCCGGAGGTGTCTCAGCGCCCGCACAATGTAGTGGGCCTGTGCCTCGAGCATGAAGATCACGCTGTTGGACCCGACGTTGGTGTTGGGGCCGTACAGCATGAAGAAGTTGGGAAAGCGCGGCACCGCCATGCCCAGGTAAGCGTACGCGCCGTCGCTCCAGGTCTCACGTAACGAGACCCCGTCCTCACCGACGACGTCGATCTGGCCGAGATAGTCGGCGGCAGCATAGCCCGTCGCGCACAACACCACGTCGACGTCGAGTTCGGTTCCGTCCTCGGTGATCAGCGACCTCGCTCGCAGCGATCGCGCCGGGCTCGCGACGACCTCGACGTGCGGTTGCGTCAGGGTCTGCAGGTAGTCGGTCGCGAACACCAGCCTCTTACAGCCGAGCGGATGATCGGGGGTCAGCTTGCGCCGCAACTCCTCATCGGGAACGGCCGCCTCGAGCACCTTGAGCGCGATGCCCGTGAACTCCTGCGTCTTGTCGCTGCCGTTCTCGATGACCGAGATGTTGGACTCGCTGCGCAGCCACAGCCGGATCCGGTAGATCCTCTTGGCGAGGGGGACGTACCGGAACATCCACCTCTCCCGCTCGGTGTAGGGCCGATCGGGTTTGGGCAGGATCCACGTCGGCGAACGTTGCACCGAGTACACCCGATCGGCCACCGTGGCGACCTCCGGAACAAGTTGTGCCGCAGTCGATCCCGTTCCCAGCACCGCGACCCGCTTACCGGTCAGGTCGACGGAGTGGTCCCACCGAGCCGTATGCATCATGGCGCCGGTGAACGGCTCCTCTTGCACGAGGTCGGGCATGACGGGCCTGGTGAACAGGCCGACGGCGGAGACCACCACGTCGAAAGTGAACTGTTCACCGGTCGCGGTCGTCAGCCGCCAATCCTCGCCCGACCACCGCGCCGAGGTGATCTCGGTGTTGAGCCGAAGGTGCGGGGCGAGTTCGTAGCGCCGCGCGCAGCGTTCGAAGTACTCGAGGATTTCTTTCTGGCCCGACCACAGCCGCGACCAGTCCGGGTTGAGGTCGAACGAGTAGGAGTACAGGTGCGACTTCACATCGCACGCCAGTCCCGGATAGGTGTTGATGCGCCAGGTGCCGCCGACGCCGTCCTCGCGGTCGAAGATCGTGAAGTCGCCAAACCCGGCCTTGCGCAGAAAGATCCCGAGCGCTAGGCCCCCGGGTCCTGCACCGATGATCCCCACCGAGAGGTTCACATTCGGAGGCATTGACCACCGTCCACGACGAGTTCTGCGCCGGTGATGAACGATGCGTGGTCCGACACCAGATAGGCGACCGCATCGGCCACCTCCACCGGCTGACCGAGCCGACCGAACGTCACGGTCAACCTGCTCTGTGTCGCGTCGTCGAGCATGGGCGTGGCGATCGGCCCCGGGAACACCGCGTTGACGCGGATACCGTCGCCCGCCAGTTCGGCCGCGCACACCTGGGTGAGCCCGCGCAGCGCCCATTTCGACGACCCGTAGGCGGCGTGCGCGGGGAACGCCCGCACGGCGCTGGTGCTGCAGGTGTTGACGATCGCCGCGCCGTCGGCCCTGCGAAGGTGTTCGAGTGTGGCCTGAATGCCCAGGAACGGTCCGAGACAGTTGACCCGCCAGCTGGATTCGAACCCTTCCGGGGTCTCCTCCGCCAACGACGCCCGGTGCAGCACCCCCGCGTTGTTCACCAGCGTCGTGACCGGGCCGAACGCGTCCGCGACGGTCTCGACCGCGGCGGTCCACTGTGCGGGCGACGTCACGTCGAGGTCGACCGCGATCACGCCGTCGCCGCCGAGTTCGCCGACGGATCGTTTCAACTCGTCCGCCAGCACATCGCAGGCGGCGACGCGGAAGCCGTCCCGGCGCAGGCGCGCCACGATCGCCGCACCCTGTCCCCGAGCGGCGCCCGTCACCAACGCGACCCGTTCACCGGCGGTCATCGGGCCTCCCGCAGGATCTCGGACGCGCCGTGCCGAAGCGCCTGCGACTCCGAGGCGAGCGTCACCATGCGAAAGCCCAGCTCGGCCATCTTCTTTCCGGTCTTCGCCGTACCGGCGTGGATGGCCGGGATCAGTCTCGCCGCCGTGGCCGTGGCCGCAATGCGGGCGATCGCGTCTTGCACGACCGAGGCGTTCCACGCTTCGGCGGGCGTGTGCCCCAGCGAGATCGCCAGATCGGCCGGCCCGACGTAGACACCGGTCAGGCCCGTTACGGCGCAGATCTCGTCGAGTGCCGCCAACCCCGGTGCGCTTTCGATCATCACGAAGACGCTCACCCGCGATTCGTGTTCGGCGGGTTCGCGGCCGAGGCTGGCCCGCAGCGGCCCATAGCTGCGCACGCCTGCAGGCGCGTAGCGGGTGGCCGCGACGGATGCGGCCGCCTGCTCGGCCGATTCGACCATCGCCACGATGACGGCGTCCGCACCCGCGTCGAGCACCCGGCCGATCGGCGCGGGATCGGGCGACGCGACGCGCACCGCCGTGGCGATCGGTACGTGTTCCAGCCGTCGCAGCAACAGGGCGACATCGGCGTCGTCGAGGTAGCCGTGCTGGATGTCGAATCCGAGGTAGTCGTAGCCGGCCTGGGCGAATTCTTCGGGTCCGATGATGGTGGGTCCGACGATCCAGCCGCCCCACACCCGTTCTCGCGCGGACAATGCGTCCTGCAACCTGCTGGTGGTCATTCCACGATCGCGATCTTGATGCGGTCCGGCGACGGACGGCACGCGAGCTCGAACGCCGCCTGGGTGTCCTCGACACCGAAGGTGTGCGTGACGTAAGCCGGTAGCAGATCGGGATGGTGCCGGGCGAATTCGTTGGCCGCGGTCAGCATCCGGCGCCGGTCGAGGGTGACGCCGGACTTGAGCGTCAGGTTGTTGCGGAGCATGGTCCGCATGCTGATCGGGTAGCTGTCGTCGTCGGGCACGCCGAAGTAGAAGACGGTGCCGCCGGGGGCGGCGGCCTCGATCGCGTGCCCGAGCGTGGCGACCTGATGGCCGACGGCCTCGATCACGACGTCGGGACGGTCGCCGGCCTCGAGGTGGCTCACCCAGCGGTCGCTGGTGGCGCGCACGATCGTGTCGACGCCGAATTCCTTGGCCACCGCATCTCGGTCCACGGGGTCGACTCCGGTGACCCGCCGCGCGCCGAACGCCTTTGCCGCGTAGGAGAACAGCAGGCCGATCGACCCTTGTCCGATCACCGCTACGTGCAGACCCTTGAGTTTGGGCAGTTGTTCGATCGCATAGAGCACGCACGCCAGCGGTTGCAGCGCGACGGCGTGCTGCGGGCTGAGGGTGTGGTCGTAGTAGGCGAGCCCGTCACCGTCGGCGACGACGTGTTGCATCAGCCCGTCGAAGCCCGACGCCCAGCCGACGACGCTGTCCCCCACACCGTGGCTGCGATGTCTGCTGGCGATCACCTCGCCGACGACCTCGTGGATCGGGAACCCGGGCATCTCGGCCGCGCTCAACCCGCGATCGCCCGGAATCTTGCCCCGCACACCGCGAAACGGCGGAAGGTCGCTGCCGCAGACGCCCGCCGCGCGGAACCGCAGCAGCACCTGCCGGTCCCCCAGCGACTCCGGGGTCTTCTCGGGAATGTCCTGGCGTTCGAACGTGTAGGGGGCGGCTAGGCGATAGGACCACATGTCACACCTCCACCGGGACGCTGCTCCAGCCCCACTGGAAGCTCGACGGCGGCCGGGACGCGGCCTCACCGTCGATGCGCCATCCGCCCACACGCTTGAGCCATTCGGTCACCATGATGCCGATCTCCAACCGCGCGAGGTGTACGCCGAGGCAGAAGTGTTGTCCGCGACCGAAAGCCAGCAGCCGTTCGATGGGGCGGTCCCAGATGAACGCATCGGGGTCGGGATACTCGCGATCGTCGCGATTGGCCGACGCCAGCAGCGTGATGATTCGCTGCCCCGGCTGCAGCGTGGTGTCGTGGATGGTGAACGGTTTGCGGACCGTGCGCGCAAACCATTGCGCCGGTGCGCAGTAACGGATCATCTCCTCGCGCGCGACGGGCACGTTGGCGTCGAGATCGCCACGCACGGCGGACAGCTGGTCGGGCCGAAGGCCCAGCTCCCACAGGCCGTGCGCGACGATCTTCGGCACCGTTTCCGTTCCGCCGATGAAGATCCCGAGCAGCTGGGTGGCCGCCTCGACGT
>NZ_LZJE01000304.1:0-13695 GCF_001666865.1 Mycobacterium sp. E136 | reverse complement strand
TCGCGTCGGCGTAGGCGATCGCGGCGCGCTCGTCGTCGGAGAACAGCGGCGAGGTCGCGTAGTCGTCGATGTGCTTGAGCCGGTCGACGTCCAGGCCGTCGAGGCGCTGCAGCATCGCACCGAAGTCGACGCACCACGAGCATCCGACCGTGCGGGCGGTCCAGAAGACCGCGAGCTCGCGGACGCTCTTGGGCAGCGTCTTCGACCCGGACTGCAGCATGCCTTCGTGCACGACGTTGGCGAGCATCAGCCGCGGGTGGTGCGCCGCCACGGCGAAGGGTTCGGGAACCTCGCCGAACCGGCGTTTGGCGACCCGGTACAGGAGCCTGGTCAGCAGCGTCGCGCGCTGCGGGGGGAGGGGTTCGATGCGGGTTTTCTTTGCGTTTTCGGTCATACCCATTAGACGAAACGGCCGGCGGATGTGTGACAGCCGAATGTGCGACACGACGTCCGTGCTGGTGACACGATGTTCAGGTGGACGCAGGACGGGGTCCGGGCGGTACAGCGACCGCCGCGGACCTTCGTTGCGCCGGCTGCGAGGCGCCGCTGGCAGCGACCGCGAAATTCTGCAGTGAGTGTGGCGCCGCGGTCGTGCATTCCGCCCGATCCGCCGAGTACAAGCACGTGACGGTGTTGTTCGCCGACGTGGTGCGGTCCATGGACATCGCGTCGGCGCTCGGCGCAGAACGGTTGCGTGAGATCATCACCGACCTCGTCGAGCGCTGCGCCGCAGTCATCCGGCGTTACGACGGCACGGTGGACAAGTTCACCGGCGACGGGTTGATGGCGGTGTTCGGTGCGCCGGTGGCGTTGGAGGATCATGCCGCGAGCGCTTGCCTGGCGGCCCTGGGGCTGCAGGAGGAGACCGAACGCCTCGCGGCCGAGGTCGCGCGACGTGACGGTATCGAGCTCCGGGTGCGGGTCGGGCTGAACTCCGGCCGGGTCATCACCGGCGACATGGGTTCGGGTGCATTCGGTTACACCGCGATCGGCGAGCAGGTAGGCATCGCACAACGCATGGAGGCGGTCGCCGCGCCCGGCGCGGTGATGCTCAGCGAGTCGACGGCGCGGCTGGTGGACGGCGTGGCTGTTCTCGGTGAGCCCGAGCGGGTACGGATCAAGGGCGCCGACGAACCGGTTGCGGCCCGCCGGCTGATCAGCATCAGCAGGGTGCACCGCCCCGATCGGCGCGACGAATCGCCGTTGGTCGGCCGGCGGTGGGAGCTGGCCGCGGCCGAGGGGCTGCTCGAGGGTGCGATCGACGGCCACGGTGCCGTGGTTGGTTTGGTCGGTCCGCCGGGTATCGGCAAGAGCCGGCTCGCGCGCGAGGTCGCGGCGCTGGCCGATCGGCGGGGCATCTCAGTGGTCCGCTCGTACTGCGAGTCGCACACCAAACAGGTCCCGTTCCATGCGCTGGCCGCGTTTCTGCGGGCGGGTACCGGCGTGGAGCGCCTCGACGCCGCCTCCGCGCGTGCCCGGCTCCGCGCAGCCCTCACCGATGTCGACGCCGAGGACGTGTTGCTGTTCGAGGATCTGCTGGGCATCGGCGAGCCGCATGCCGCGTCGGCGACCATCACCCCGGAGGCCAGGCGGCGGCGGCTGACCGCGATGGTCAACACTTACTGCCTGGCGCGCAAGATACCCGCGGTGTACGTCATCGAGGACGTGCATTGGATGGATGAGGTCAGTGAGTCGATGCTGGCGGACTTCCTGACGGTGGTCCCTCAGACACACCTGCTGACGGTGATCACGTATCGACCGGAGTACCAAGGGATTTTGACCAGGGTGCGAGGCGGGCACACCTTTACGCTGGCGCCACTTCGAAACTCGGATGTGCGCGCGATAGTCGACGGCCTGCTCGGAGCCACCGATTCGGTCGGAGAGCTGCGGGAGACGATTTGCGAACGGGCGGCGGGCAATCCGCTGTTCGCCGAGGAGATGGTGCGCGAGCTCGCCGAGCGCGGTGTGCTCGACGGCGAGCCCGGACGGTATCGCAACGCGGCGGACGACGTCGATGTGAGCGTGCCCGCGACCCTGCAGACGACGATCGCGGCGCGCATCGACCGCCTGGACCCGAAGGCCAAGCGCACTCTCAGCGCCGGCGCCGTCGTCGGCGCGGAATTTGGATTGGATCTCGTGAGTGCGCTCGGGGTCGAGCCCGCGGTGCAGGATCTGCTCGAGGCGCAGCTCATCGAGCAGATCAGGTTCGGGCGTCGGCCCGAATTCGTGTTCCGCAATCCACTGATCCGCACGGTGGCGCTCGAATCACAGCTGAGATCCGAACGCGCCGAACTGCATCGGCGCCTGGCGGCCGCCATCGAAGAGCGTGGCTCCGCGGGTGAGAACGCGGCGTTGATCGCCGAACACCTGGAAGCGGCCGGTGATCTGACGGCTGCCTACAACTGGCATCTGCGGGCAGCCACCTGGTCGATGCAGCGTGATGTCCGAGGCGCGCGGGCGGGTTGGGAGCGCGCCGCGCAAGCCGCCGACGCGCTCCCCCTCGAGGACCCGAACCGCACGGCCCTGCGCATCGTGCCGAAGACGATGCTGTGCATGTCGACATGGCGGGTCGGCGGGGGCCTGGCCGACACGGGATTCGAAGATCTCAGGGAACTATGTGAGGGTTCCGGTGACGACCTGTCGCTCGCGATCGGAATGTACGGCCAGATCGCGTTGCTGAGTTTTCAGCATCGCCACCGGGAAGCATCCACGCTGGCGTCCGAGCAATTCGAATTGCTCCAGGGATGCGACGGTGCGGTGAGGGCGCTCACCTACATCCATGCGGGAGCGATGGCGAAGGTTCTCGCGGGGGAGGCGCGGGAGGCGCGTCACATCGCGGATTGGGCGGCCGGACTGCTCGAGGGTTACACCGGCGCCGACATGAGCAACGAGCAGATCGGCACGGCTCTGGCGACGGCGTTGATCTGGGGATCGGTCGCCAAATGCGTCCTCGGCGAGCCCGACTGGCTGCAGAGTGCACGCCGCAGTGCCGCGCTGGAGCGCGAGTTTCACCCGGTGGGCGCGACTTTGGTCTTCATCATCGGCATCGGCTACTCGTTCGGCATCCACACAAAGGCCATCGTTCCGGACGATCGCGCCGTCGCAGACACGGAGGAGGCTGTTCGGAAGGGACGGGAGATCGGCGACGACCTCGCGCTGGCCACCGCTTGTTCGGCCCTGGGTCTGGTTCTCACCTCGCAGGCGACGGAAGCCGAGCGGCGACGTGGATTCGAGGTACTCCAGGAGTCGCGCGACTTGTACGAACGCAGCTCGATTTTCGCGCCCGCGGTCATCCCGAGAATCCGGATTGCCGAGATCACCGCTGTTTCAGGCGACCTCGACGGCGCGATCGAGGACTTGAGATCGCTCCTCGACACGCTTGCGCGAGGCGAGGAGAGGGTTCTGCGCGTGGAAGCCACCGCTGTTCTGGTGGAGTCGCTGCTTCGGCGAGGCGACACCGATGACATCCGGGAGGCGGCCGAGCACATCGACCGGATCGCGGATATGCCCTCCGAACCCGGCGTCGTGATCAACGAGATCCAGCTGCTGCGCATGCGTGCCCGGCTGGCCCGAGCGCGGGGCGACGACAGCGGCTTTCGCGACCTCGTCGAACGCTATCGTGCGCTGGCCGTGTCCCTGAACTTCGCCGGACACATTCAGCTCGCCGACGCGATGCGTCGTTCCTAGCGCGCAAACATCAGCGCGCGCTTGACCTCCTGGATCGCCTGCGTGACCTGGATGCCGCGCGGGCAGGACTCCGTGCAGTTGAACGTCGTGCGGCAGCGCCACACCCCGTCGACCTCGTTGAGGATGTCGAGCCGTTCGGCGGCGGCCTCGTCGCGGCTGTCGAAGATGAACCGGTGCGCGTTGACGATGGCGGCGGGGCCGAAGTACGACCCCTCGCTCCAGTAGATCGGGCAGCTCGTCGTGCAGCACGCACACAGAATGCACTTCGTGGTGTCGTCGTAACGGGCCCGGTCGGTCTGGCTCTGAATGCGTTCGCGCGTAGGGGGATTGCCGCTGGTGACCAGGTACGGCTTGATGGCCCGGTAGGCGTCGAAGAACGGCTCCATGTCGACCACGAGGTCCTTCTCCACGGGCAGACCGCGGATCGGCTCGATGGTGATGGTCAGCTGCTTGCTGGGGTTCTTCGGCAGCATGTCGCGCATCAGCACCTTGCACGCCAGCCGGTTGACGCCGTTGATGCGCATCGCATCCGAACCGCACACACCGTGTGCGCACGACCGCCGGAACGTGAGAGTGCCGTCCAGATACCACTTCACGTAGTGCAGCAGATTGAGCAGCCGGTCAGTGGGCAGGCAGGGAACGCGGAAGCTCTGCCAGCCACCCGAATCCGCGTACGCATCGGGGTTCTCCGGATTGAACCGGGCGATCTTCAGCGTCACCATCACCGCGCCCTCGGGCACGGGCGGCAGTTCGGGATCCTTGGTAGCCGGACCTTTTACGTCAGGCGCTAGGCTCATTTCTCCTCGCACAAGTGCTCGTCGGGAGTCATCAGTACTTCCGTTCCATCGGCTCATAACGTGTCTGGACCACGGGCTTGTAGTCCAGCCGGATGTCGGACAGAAGGTCCGCGCCCTCCTTGTAGGCCATGGTGTGGCGCATGTAGTTGGTGTCGTCGCGGTTCGGGTAGTCCTCCCTGGCGTGCCCGCCGCGAGACTCCTTGCGGTTCAGCGCACCGACGACGGTGACCTCGGCGAGCTCGAGCAGGAAGCCCAGCTCGATCGCCTCGAGCAGATCGCTGTTGTAGCGCTTGCCCTTGTCGTGCACCGTGATTCGCGAGTACCGCTCCTTGAGGGCGTGGATGTCGGTGAGCGCCTGCTTGAGCGTCTCCTCGGTGCGGAACACCGCAGCGTTGTTGTCCATCGACTGCTGCAGGGCGCCGCGGATGTCGGCGACGCGCTCGTTGCCGTGCTCGGAGAGGATGTCGCCGACCCACTGGACCACCATGCCCGCCGGGTTCTCCGGAAGAGAGACGAAGTCGTGGCCCAGCGCGTAATTGGCGGCGGCGATGCCCGCGCGGCGGCCGAACACGTTGATGTCCAACAGCGAGTTGGTGCCCAGGCGGTTGGCGCCGTGCACGGACACGCACGCACACTCACCCGCCGCGTACAGACCCGGGATGACCGTCGTGTTGTCGCGCAGCACCTGACCGTTGACCGTGGTCGGGATGCCACCCATCACGTAGTGACACGTCGGGTAGACCGGCACCAGCTCCTTGACCGGGTCGACACCGAGGTAGGTGCGGGCGAACTCGGTGATGTCGGGCAGCTTGGCCTCGAGCACGTCCTCGCCCAGGTGGCGCACGTCGATGTAGACGTAGTCCTTGTTCGGGCCCGCGCCGCGGCCCTCGAGCACCTCGAGCACCATCGAACGGGCGACGATGTCGCGCGGCGCGAGGTCGACGATCGTCGGCGCGTAGCGCTCCATGAAGCGCTCACCCTCACCGTTGAGCAGCCGCCCGCCCTCGCCGCGCACCGCCTCGGAGATCAGGATGCCAAGGCCGGCCAGTCCGGTCGGATGGAACTGGTGGAACTCCATGTCCTCCAACGGAAGTCCCTTGCGGAACACGATGCCGAGTCCGTCGCCGGTCAGAGTGTGGGCGTTGGAGGTGGTCTTGTACATCCGGCCCGATCCGCCGGTGGCGAAGACGACGGCCTTGGCGTGGAAGACGTGGATGTCGCCGGTGGCCAGCTCGTAGGCGATGACGCCGGTGGCGACGGGGCCGGACTGCGTCTCGGTGATCGCGATGTCGAGCGCGTAGAACTCATTGAAAAACTCGACGTCGTGCTTGACGCAGTTTTGATACAGCGTCTGCAGGATCATGTGGCCGGTGCGGTCGGCGGCGTAACAGGCCCGGCGCACCGGGGCCTTACCGTGGTCGCGGGTGTGCCCGCCGAAGCGGCGCTGATCGATGCGGCCCTCGGGGGTGCGGTTGAACGGCATCCCCATCTTCTCGAGGTCGAGCACCGCGTCGATGGCTTCCTTGCACATGATCTCGACGGCGTCCTGGTCGGCGAGGTAGTCGCCGCCCTTGACGGTGTCGAACGTGTGCCACTCCCAGTTGTCCTCTTCGACGTTGGCCAGTGCGGCACACATGCCGCCCTGCGCCGCGCCGGTGTGGCTGCGCGTCGGATACACCTTCGTCAGCACGGCGGTGCGGGCCCGCGGGCCCGCCTCGACGGCCGCCCGCATACCCGCGCCGCCCGCGCCGACGATGACGACGTCGTAGCGATGTTCCTGAATCATGTAAAGCTCCCGCTTACGTAATGTTCGCGTCGAAGGTGACCAACACGTAGCTGCCCAGCACCAAGGTGAATCCGGTCGCCAACAGCAGCACCGAGTTCAACCAGAATTTCGTGGTGTTCTTGCGTGCGTAGTCGCCGATGATGGTCCGCAGGCCGTTGGCCCCGTGCAGCTGGGCCAGCCACAGCAGCGCCATGTCCCAGATCTGCCAGAACGGTGACGCCCAGCGTTGCGCGACATAGTTGAAGTCGATGCGGTAGACCCCGTCCTGCCACATCAGCATCACGAAAAGGTGGCCCAGCGCCAGGAAGACCAGCGCCACACCCGAGAACCGCATGAACAGCCAGGCGTACTTCTCGAAGTAGGGGATACCGCGCGGCCGGCGCGGCGCACGCGGGTGGTCCAGGCTGGCCGGCCTGTCGTGCTCCTTCTCCATCACCGGAGCGATGCGGCCCTCGCGGTGGTGCGGTGTCCAGGCCCCCTGCGGCCCGCCGGCCGGCGCGCTCACAGGAACCGCTCCGCCATGTGCATGCCGATGATGCCCAGCGACGGGATGAACACCGCCAGGAAGATCCCGACGACGATCCACAGCATCACGCGCTGGTAGCGCGCCCCGTGCTGCCAGAAGTCGATGAGGATCACGCGGATGCCGTTCAGGGCGTGGTAGAGCACCGCGACCACCAAACCGATCTCCATCAATCCGATCAGCGGAGTCTTGTAGGTCTCGATGACCTCGTTGTAGGCCTGCGGGCTGACCCGCACCAGTGCGGTGTCGAGCACGTGAACGAACAGGAAGAAGAAGATCGTCGCACCGGTGATGCGGTGCAGCACCCAGGACCACATGGCGGGATCGCCACGGTAAAAAGTTCGCCTGCGCGGCCGCGACCGCGGAGCCGCGGAGGCTCCGGGCGGTCCCCCGGAAATCTGAGTACTCATCTGGCCTCCAACGCCTTCGGTGGACGATTGGGCTCTGGAGCTGCACCGGGTGACGTTCGGTCCGGTTCGCGCACTTCACCCAAACCTCGGGGCGAGCCTAATCCCAGTCGTACTGCTAAACGAACTACGGTTTAGCGGTTGATGTCTTGAAAAACGCCGAAGTTAGGGTTACCTATTCCGTTTCCGGGCTTCGCGCAGGGGACATCGGAATGCATTCAGAACCGCTATGGCGAGGGTGGCGCGATGTCGGATATCGACTGGAATATCTTGCGGCAGAAGGCAACTGAGGTGACGGCCGCCGCGTATGCGCCGTATTCGGGCTTCCCGGTCGGTGCGGCGGCGCTGGTCGACGATGGCCGGGTGGTGACCGGTTGCAATGTGGAAAATGTCTCATATGGCCTAGGTCTCTGTGCGGAGTGCGCAGTGGTCTGCAACCTGCATTCGAGCGGCGGTGGCCGGCTGATCGCACTGTCGTGCGTCGACGCCGCCGGGGAACTGCTGATGCCGTGTGGCCGGTGCCGGCAGGTGCTGCTGGAACATGGAGGACTCCAGATGCTCATCGACCATCCCCGCGGTCCGCGCCCCCTGACCGAGCTCTTGCCCGACGCCTTCGGCCCGGCCGACCTGGCCCGGCGCGACCGGCTGCCGGGCGAGGAAACTCCGTGACGCAGTTCACATTTGACGCACCCACCGTCATCAGGGTGAAGCGCGACGGTGGGGAGCTCTCCGATGCGGCGATCGACTGGGTGATCGACGCCTACACGCACGGCCGGGTGGCCGACGAGCAGATGTCGGCGCTGTTGATGGCGATCTTCCTACGCGGGATGACTGCGGCCGAGATCGCCCGGTGGACGGCGGCGATGGTGGACTCCGGCGAGCGGCTGGACTTTACAGATCTTCGCCGCGATGGAAAGCCACTGGCGTTGGTGGACAAGCATTCCACCGGCGGGGTGGGCGACAAGATCACCATCCCGCTGGTGCCCGTGGTGATGGCATGCGGCGGTGCGGTGCCGCAGGCGGCCGGGCGCGGACTCGGTCACACCGGAGGCACCCTCGACAAGCTCGAGTCCATACCCGGTTTCACCGCCGAGATCTCCAAACATCAGATCCGCCAACAGCTTTGCGATCTGGGCGCCGCTATCTTCGCCGCAGGGGAGCTGGCTCCCGCCGATCGGAAGATCTACGCGCTGCGCGACATCACGGCGACCACCGAGTCGCTGCCGCTGATCGCGAGCTCGGTGATGAGCAAGAAGATCGCTGAGGGCGCCCGCGCGCTGGTGCTCGACACCAAGGTCGGGTCGGGCGCGTTCCTGAAGACGGAGGAGGAGTCGCGGGAACTGGCCCGCACGATGGTCGAGCTGGGGACGGCGCACGGCCTGACCACCAGGGCGGTGTTGACCGACATGTCCACCCCGCTGGGTCGTGCAGCGGGCAACGCCGTCGAGGTGGCCGAATCGCTCGAGGTGCTCGCCGGGGGCGGCCCGGCCGACGTGGTGGAGCTGACGCTGACGCTGGCCGCCGAGATGCTCGACGCCGCGGGTATCGACGGCGTGGACCCGGCGCAGACGTTGCGGGACGGCTCGGCGATGGATCGGTTCCGCGAGCTCGTCGCGGCGCAGGGCGGCGATCCGACCGCGGACCTGCCGGTCGGCCCTCACGCCGAGACCGTCACCGCGCCGCGCGATGGCAGGATGGAGAGCATCGACGCGATGGCGGTGGGTATGGCGGTGTGGCGGCTCGGAGCGGGACGCTCCGCTCCCGGCGAGCGTGTGCAGCCGGGCGCCGGGTTGCACATCCACCGAAAAGTGGGCGAACCGGTGAGCGCAGGCGAGCCCCTGTTCACGCTGTACACCGAGACCCCCGACCGCTTCGAGGGGGCGATCGCCGAACTGGACGGCGCCTGGTCCGTCGGCGATGCCGCACCGCCGCCGCGTCCGTTGATCATCGACCGAATCACGAGCGGAGACTGACCGGAGAGCGACATGACGACGCCGCTGACGCTGGACTCGATCAGGCAAGCGCCCAAGGCGCTGCTGCACGACCACCTGGACGGCGGGCTGCGCCCGGCGACCGTCCTCGAGCTCGCGGAAGCGACCGGTTACGACGGCCTGCCCGCAACCGAGGTCGACGAGCTGACGGCGTTCTTCCGCACCGCGGCGCACAGCGGGTCGCTGGTGCGCTATCTGGAGCCGTTCGCCCACACCGTCGGCGTGATGCAGACACCTGAGGCCCTGCATCGGGTGGCCTACGAGTGCGTCGAGGACCTGGCGGCGGACAACGTGGTGTACGCCGAGATCCGTTTCGCGCCCGAACTGCACATCGACGGCGGCCTGTCGCTGGACGCCGTCGTCGACGCGGTGATGGCGGGGTTCGCCGACGGTGAGAAGGCGGCCGCCGCGGAAGGGCGGACCATCACCGTGCGCTGCCTGGTGACCGCCATGCGGCACGCGGCGCGCTCACGCGAGATCGCCGAGCTCGCGATCCGGTTCCGCGACAAGGGCGTGGTCGGGTTCGACATCGCCGGAGCCGAGGCCGGATATCCGCCGACGCGCCACCTCGACGCGTTCGAGTACATGCGAAGCAACAACGCGCGCTTCACGATTCACGCGGGCGAGGCGTTCGGCCTGCCGTCGATCCACGAGGCGATCGCGTTCTGCGGCGCCGACCGGCTCGGCCACGGCGTGCGGATCGTCGACGACATCACCGTCGCACCCGACGGCACCGCGCAACTGGGTCGGCTCGCGGCGCTGCTGCGCGACAAGCGCATCCCGTTCGAGCTGTGCCCGTCGTCCAACGTGCAGACCGGCGCGGTCGCCAGCATCGCCGAGCATCCGTTCGATCTGCTGGCGCGGTTGCGGTTCCGCGTCACGGTCAACACCGACAACCGGCTGATGAGCGACACCTCGATGACTCAGGAGATGCTGCGACTGGTCGAGACGTTCGGGTACGGCTGGAGCGACCTGCAGCGGTTCACGATCAATGCGATGAAGTCGGCGTTCATCTCGTTCGACGAGCGGCTGTCGATCATCGACGACGTCATCAAGCCGCGCTACGCGGTACTGATCGGGTGAGTTATTCCTGGCGCAGCCGGGACTCGACGAACGCCTCCAGCG
The DNA here is from genome assembly GCF_001666865.1 of Mycobacterium sp. E136. Taxonomy (NCBI): domain Bacteria; kingdom Bacillati; phylum Actinomycetota; class Actinomycetes; order Mycobacteriales; family Mycobacteriaceae; genus Mycobacterium; species Mycobacterium sp. E136. Next base: position 3,379 of record NZ_LZJE01000304.1, on the reverse strand, counting down.
CCTCCCACTGCTCGACGGCCTTGGCGTACGGCGGGCTGGGCGCGCGGACGGTGTCAGGCTCCAGGACGTGCGCGACCAGCCTGCCGAGCGGCTGATCCGGGTCGAGGGCCTGGTCGACGGTCGTGTCCTCCGCGTAGTCACCGACATCGCGAAGAAGTTCGACGGCGAGTTCCAACTGGTCGTGGTCCAGCGCATCGGGTCCGTCGGCGAGGTCGTCGACGATGCCGGTGAGCACGTAGACGTTGTCCTCGGTGACCTCGACCTCCAGCGAGCCGTCCGTGGCGGCCGTGCGGATGTCGTCGTAGGTGGCCAGGCCCGACAGGTCGTGGTCATGCTCGTCGGCCAGATAGCGCGCCAGCGCCCGCTCCGAGCCGAAGACGCTGATGCGGCCGTTACGCCCGAGGAACACCGGCTGGTCGTCGAGGTAGCACCGCAGCGTGTAGTACGTGCCCGCGCTCGTCATCAACCGCACCGGATCGATGCCGACCTTGAGCCAGAAGTCCTCGTCGCCGCCGAGGACCTGATTCTGCGCCTGCGCGGTCAGGGCGTCGGACTCGTCCTCGGCGTCCTCGTCGTCATCGGGGGTGTCGGCCTCCGCGGCCTCGTCGATCGCCTCGTCCTCTTCGGGCTCGGGCGCCGGCTCGGCCAACTCGGCTTCGGCCTTCTCCGACGCGGTGGCGTCGACGTCCGGGGTGGTGACCAGCTCGTCGAGCGCGTCGACGACGTTGTCCCAGGCGCGGGCGATGACCGCCTCGATCTCGCCCCACCGCTTGCGTCCGCTGCGGCCGGAGAACGAGTCGATTCCGCCGCCGAGGGTGCCCAGCACCGGGTTGCCATTGAAAAACCTTGTGACGACCGGCAGCTCGCACACCGAGCCGAGCGAGGAGACGATCGCCAGCGTGCGGTGCAGTTGGCGGACCGCGTCCTCGCTGACCTTCTCCGCGACGATCTCCGGCACGCCGATGACGTCGTACTGGTGCTCCTCGGCCGGGTCCAGGCGGTGCGCATTGGCCTCGGTGAGCTTGGTCCATGCGGGGTGGTCGGTCAGGTCGTTGTCCTTGTTGGTCCTGACGAACGCGACCAGGTCGGCGACCGACTCGAACACGTAGAGGTCCTCGTCCTTGCCGAGGAAGGCCTCCCACTCGTCGCCGCCATCACGCCAGCGTGGAGCCCATAACGTGTACAGGTCGCCCTTGGTCAAGCCGAGCCGGATCGGCACGATGTCAGCAGCCATGGCGGACAGCCTAACGATCGGGAGCTACGCCGAAGCTGGCACAGTGCTGTCACGCCGTCGGACGCCAGAACCCCTGGAAGCCCTGCCCGGCGTTGGTGGTCCGGATCGGCGACAGCTTCACCGGGTCGCCGGCCTCGATCATCTGGCCGTTCCCGACGACCATCGCGACGTGGCCGTCCCAGATGGCGAGGTCGCCGGGCCGCAGGTCGGCCGGCGAGACGGGCGCACCGACATCCTGCTCCTGGGCCAGCCGCGGAAGCGTCAACCCGGCCTCCGCATACGCCCACTGGGTCAGGCCGCTGCAGTCGAGGCCGACGCCCGGCGTGGTGCCGCCCCAGTCGTACGGCACCCCCAGCTGTGTCAGCGCATATCGAACGGCGCTCGCGGCCACCGCGTTCGGTGCGGTCGCCGTGCTGCCGTCCGGCAGCCGCACCGCGACACCGTCGCCGAATGTGGTGGCGTCCGGCGGCTCCGGGCGGGAGAGGTCGGCGATGTCGCGCACCAGCGAGCCGAACCCACCCGCACCGGAACCGAGCCCGCCCGCACTGGACCCCAGCCCGCCAGCGGGCACGCTTCCGCCACCGAATCCGGGGGTGCTGAAACCCGCGGGCGCGGTGGGCGCCGGCCCCGAGGCGGGCGCCGACGCCGGGGCCGGCAGGCCCGCGGCGTGCCCGTCCAGCTCGGCCCGGAGTTCGTCGACGACGGCCATTGCCTCGGCGAGCGATCGGCGCGCCTCGGCGACCAGCTCCTGCGGGGCCCCCGGGGAGTCCAGGTACGGCTCCAATGCGGCCGCCCGCACCTCGAACTCGTCGACGATCGCGCGCAGTTGCTCACGGGCACGGGCCACCGCCGCGCCCGCCGCCTCAGCCGTCGCGCCGAGCCGCCCCGTCCGCTCGGCGAGCTCGTCGGTCTGAGCGACCGCCGCGGAGAACACGCCCGCCGCCGCGTCGGCGCCCGACCCCGTCCAGCGCTGCGCCGTGCGGCTCCACGCGTCGGCGGTCGACGCCGACAACTCGCGCAACGCGTCGCGTACGTCGCGCAGGGCGTCCGCCAGCTCGGCTCCCGAGCCGGAGCCGACCAGCGACTCGAGCTCCCGCAGCGGCGCCGTCAGCCCGGCCACCAACGCACTCGGCATCGGCTACAGGCCGAGGACCCGTGCGCCCGCGCGGTCGTCCGCGTCGTCATAGGCGAGCGCCGTGCGGTACGCGGTGTCACCGGTCGCCGAGGCGACATCGCCCAGCGCGGCGACGATGCGCGCCTGCTCGGCGACGGCACCGGCCAGCGCTGCGAGGAACGGTTCGCCGACCGGACCGAACGCGGCCGTGTTTGCGGGAACGGCGGTCAGTTTCGCGGCGATGGCGCCCAGTCGGTCGGCATGCGCGGCGGTGGCCGCGGCCAGGGTGCGGACGGCGTCGGTGTCGGCGTGCATGTGGATAGGACGCACCGCGACGCGCCCCGGTTCCCGCTATGGTCGCCCCATGGATGTGCGCGTGGTCGATCACCCGCTGGCGGCCGCGCGACTGACCACTTTGCGCGACGAGAACACGAACAACGCCGCGTTTCGGGCCGCGCTGCGCGATCTCACGCTGATGCTGGTGTACGAAGCCACCCGGGACGCCGCCGTCGAAACCGTCTCGGTGCGCACCCCACTCACCGAGACGACCGGATGCCGGCTCGCCAACCCGCCGTTGCTCGTGCCCGTCCTGCGTGCCGGCCTGGGCATGGTCGACCAGGCGCATGCGCTGATACCCGAGGCGCGGGTGGGTTTCGTCGGCGTCGCGCGCGACGAAGAGACACATCAGCCGACGCCGTATCTGGAGTCGCTGCCCGAGGACCTGAGCACGCGGCCGGTGATCGTGCTCGACCCGATGCTCGCGACGGGCGGTTCGATGGTGCACACCGTCGAGCTGCTGTATTCCCGCAACGCCGTTGACGTCACGGCGATCTGCGTCGTCGTCGCCCCGGAAGGCCTTGCCGCACTGGCGAAAGCGGCTCCGGACATCCGGCTGGTCACCGCGACCATCGACGAGGGACTCAACGAGGTCGCCTACATCGTGCCCGGCCTCGGCGACGCCGGCGACCGCCAGTTCGGTCCCCGTTAAAGGCGCGCGGCGACCTCCCGCAACTCGTCCTGAACGCGTCGTG